>JAKVCY010000050.1 GCA_022448425.1 Thalassotalea sp.
AATAAACAAAAATCATCGACCTCTACGTAAATTGCATCTAAGTTATTCATGCCCTTGCCTTAGTAATCTTGTGTCACTTTGTCGAAAGATCTGATCACCACAAGGGTATTTAGTTCAATTTCTTATGCGCAGCTCAGGTTAAGTAGATTTAACGACCCTAATTTGCGAAGACATCGCATTGATTCATCGGGAATTAGAAAGGCAATTAAAAGGGCATGTGATAAAAGCAATATTGAAAAACAAGTAACTAGCCATACCATGCGCCATTCGTTTGCTACACATTTGCTGCAAAGAGGTGCTGACATTCGCACAGTTCAAGAACAGCTAGGACATACCGACGTGCGAACAACTCAAATTTATACACATGTTTTAGAGCAAGGGGCTAATGGTGTGATAAGCCCCTTGTCTAATTTATAACACGTTGAGTAGATGCTATTCCTGTGACGCTAAGTATTCGTCGTAAGTGCCTGTGAAATCAACGTAGCCGTTTTCTTTGATTTCAATAATACGTGTAGCTAGGCTCGATACAAACTCACGGTCGTGTGATACGAACACCAATGAACCTTCAAACTGTTCTAACGCCATGTTTAACGATTCAATTGATTCCATATCTAAGTGGTTTGTTGGTTCGTCCATTACCAGAATGTTTGGCTTTTGCATCATCAGCTTACCAAACAACATACGACCTTGTTCACCACCGGAAAGCACTTTTACTGACTTCTTAATATCGTCAGCAGAGAATAACATTCTGCCTAAGAAGCCACGAATAACTTGCTCGTCGTCGCCTTCACTGCGCCATTGGCTCATCCAGTCAAATAAGTTCATGTCTTCTTCGAATTCGTGTGCATGGTCTTGTGCGTAGTAGCCAATGTTATGGTTTTCAGACCACTTAACTTCACCCGAATCTGGAGTTAGCTCGCTCATTAACGTGCGTAGGAAGGTTGTTTTACCAACGCCGTTCTCACCGATAACCGCGATACGTTCGCCAACTTCTGCCATTAAGTTAATATTTTGAAGAACGTGCTTTGGCGTGCCGTTATCATCGAAGCTCTTATTTAAGCCTTCAATTTCAAGTACGTTACGGAACAACTTTTTCTCTTGTTCGAAACGAATGAACGGGTTAACACGGCTTGAAGCTTTAACTTCATCAAGCTGAATTTTATCAATTTGTTTTGCACGAGATGTTGCCTGCTTTGCCTTCGAAGCGTTAGCCGAGAAACGAGCAACGAATGATTTAAGTTCAGCAATTTGCGCTTGTTTTTTCGCGTTGTCAGCAAGTAAACGGGCACGTGCTTGCGTAGCAGCTAGCATGTATTCGTCGTAGTTACCCGGGTAAACGCGCAACTCACCGTAGTCTAAGTCAGCCATGTGAGTACAAACACTGTTTAGGAAGTGACGGTCATGCGAAATGATAATCATGGTTGAATCACGTTCGTTTAATGTATCTTCTAACCACTTGATAGTGTGAATATCCAAATTGTTGGTAGGCTCGTCCAGAAGCAAGATATCTGGGTCAGAAAATAGTGCTTGGGCAAGCAATACACGAAGTTTCCAACCTGGTGCTACTTCACTCATTTTTCCGTAGTGTTGTTCTACTGGAATACCAACACCAATTAGCAATTCACCAGCGCGGCTTTCTGCGCTGTAACCGTCCATTTCTGCGTACTGTGATTCAAGGTCGCCAACACGCATGCCATCTTCTTCGCTCATTTCAGGTAGGGCATAAATGCGGTCACGTTCTTCTTTCACTGCCCATAACTCGGTGTGACCCATGATGACCGTATCTACAACCGAGTAGTCTTCGAATGCGAACTGGTCTTGGCGTAATTTACCAATACGATCGTTTTGATCTAAGTTGATGTTGCCGGCTGTTGGTTCTAAGTCGCTACCTAGAATTTTCATGAAGGTAGACTTACCACAACCGTTTGCGCCGATTAAGCCGTAGCGGTTGCCGTTACCAAATTTTTGAGAAATGTTTTCAAACAGCGGCTTGGCGCCAAACTGCTGTGTAATATTGTTCGCTATTAACATTTTATACCTTTGTTTCTTTGTGAGCCTATTTACTACGTTGTCGAATGTACTCACATACACTTGTATGCAGCGTGTATTCTCCTTGTGTTAAACTCGCTCACTATGAACTAAAGGTAAAAAACCTTTAGTTTGATTCAGTTTAATTTTGTGTAAATTCTTTGGGTTATTTGTTTCGTTTAGGTTTTCTATTGCTTGGCTTTCGGTCGTTAAACTGATTGTCGCTAAAGCGTGTTAAACCTTGTTTACCGTTACGGGCTTTTTTAGCGTTGTTCTTTGACCGCTTAACGCCTTCGCCTTTCTTGAAACCTTGTGCGTTGTTTTTACCTTTGCCACCTTTTTTGTGGTGTTGGTAGTTACCTTCGTTACGACCTTCTGCAGGTACTAAACAGCCAGGTTTACTACCAATTAGCTTTTTAGCTAAGCCCATTTTTGCTAAGGCTTCACGGATAATTGGCCAGTTGTTTGGATCGTGGTAACGCAAAATCGCTTTGTGCAGTCTACGCTGACGTCCACCTTTAGGTACAGGCACGCTGTCGTTGTTTCTGCGCACGTTTCGAAGCGAGTCAATCTCTGTGTGATACAAGGTAGTCGCGTTTGCCAACGGCGATGGATAAAAGTTCTGAACTTGGTCTAGCTTAAAGTTGTTTTCTTTTAGCCACAGCGCAAGGTTAATCATATCCATATCAGTAGTGCCTGGGTGCGCTGATATAAAGTAGGGGATAAGGTACTGCTTTTTACCTGCTGCTTTTGAGTACTTATCAAAAAGCTCTTTAAAGCGGTAATAGCTACCCATACCCGGCTTCATCATTTTATTCAGCGGACCTTCTTCGGTATGCTCTGGTGCAATTTTTAAGTAACCACCTACGTGATGTTCTGCCAGTTCTTTTACGTATGCAGGGTCTTCAACCGCTAGGTCGTATCGAACACCAGACGCGATAAGAACTTTCTTTATACCTTTTACATTACGGGCCTTACGATACAAATTAATCGTAGGGGTGTGGTCGGTATCAAGGTGACCACAAATTGTTGGCCAAACACAGCTTGGCTTACGACACGTTGCTTCTGCTTTCGGACTTTTACAGCGTAACTGATACATGTTGGCTGTTGGCCCACCTAAATCAGAGATTACGCCCGTAAAACCAGGTACCTTTTCTTTGATGTCTTCAATTTCTTGCAAAATTGACTCTTCAGAGCGGCTCTGAATAATACGGCCTTCATGTTCGGTAATAGAACAGAAGGTACAGCCACCAAAACAACCTCGCATAATGTTTATTGAGGTTTTAATCATGTCGTATGCAGGAATCTTCGCATCACCATACACAGGGTGCGGCACTCGCTGATACGGTAAACCAAACACGCCGTCCATTTCTGGTTCTGAAAGTGGGTAGGCTGGTGGGTTTAACCAAATTATACGATCACCATGGCGCTGAACTAACGGTTTGGCGCTACCAGGGTTTACTTCTTGGTGAAAAATACGTGATGCATGTGCGTACAACACTTTGTTGTCTTTAACTTGCTCAAAAGTAGGTAAGTTAATGTAAGTGGTTTCCCAAGGCTTACTTTTCTTTTCCCACGTTTTGTTGCGGTAGTTAGAAATTTCAATTGGCTGCGGAGCTTTAGTGATATCTTTTTCAGGTGTAACTTCTTGAACGCCACTAGCTTCTGCGTCTGCTTTGGCAGAATCACATGCTTCGCTTGCTGTTGTATCTATGTAAGGGCTTGGAATAGGATCAATTTTGCCCGGTTTGTCTATCGAGCGTGAATCTATACCTTTCCAGCCTGGTAAGACTTGCTTAGCTAGAAATGCTGTGCCGCGCACATCGGTAATCGTTTCAATCGCTTCACCTCGTGCAATACGGTGGCTCACTTCAACCAGCGGTCGTTCAGCGTTACCGTAAATCAAAATGTCAGCTTTGGCATCAAATAGCACAGAGCGACGCACTTTTTCAGACCAGTAATCGTAATGTGCAATGCGGCGCAAGCTAGCTTCAATTCCACCGATTACAACAGGAATGCCTTTGTAGGCTTCTTTGCAGCGTTGGCTATATACGGCTACTGCACGATCTGGTCGTTTGCCACCTTCATTATTTGGCGTATAGGCATCATCATGGCGCAAGCGTTTTTCCGCGGTATAGCGGTTGATCATAGAATCCATGTTGCCAGCAGTCACACCAAAATAGAGGTTCGGTTTGCCTAACTCCATAAAGGCATCTTTTGAATGCCAATCTGGCTGCGCGATAATGCCAACGCGGAAGCCTTGTGACTCCAGCATTCGACCAATAACCGCCATACCAAAGCTTGGGTGGTCTACATAGGCATCACCAGTTACCAGAATAATGTCGCAGCTATCCCAGCCTAATTCGTCCATTTCCTTTCGAGACATTGGCAGAAATGGTGCTGTGCCATAGCATTCAGCCCAATACTTTGTGTAGTCGAAAAGCGTTGTCTTCGGCTGTGGGATCATTAATTAAAACCTTTGTGCTTAACGTTACATTACAGTAACCAGTGTTTTGGGCGCGCGATTATAACAAAGTTTCAGTTGAGTGTAGATAAATATCAAAAACTTGCGGCGTGATTAACGCAATAAATTCTGATGCATAGCGTTTATTTCTTTGAGGAAGTGGCGGTTTTATTTAACAATTTTAAACGAAACGCAGTTTTGCTCATGTGATATGTAAAGATTATGTAATTATCTAATTGCCACAAAGAAAACAAATAAGGTATCTTATCGGCTATATCTTAAATAAATCTGTTTATAAAAAGAAGCCGCTCTATGTTTAGCACGTATATTGCCCGTCAGGCAATTATGGACAGGAAATCCAAAACGATTGGCTACGAGTTGCTGTTCAGGGATGGCACTGATAATTCCTTTCCAGAAATTGAGAAAGACATCGCGAGCTCAAAGCTCATTATCCAAAATCACCTGTTAGGTGATATCGAAGCTATTAGCCTTGGTAAAAAAGCGTTTATCAATTTCACTGAGCAATGCCTTAACAATAAATTTCCGCTTTTGTTCGACCCTCAGTCAATTGTTATTGAGTTAGTAGGTTTTGATACCAACACTGAACATTTAGTAAAAATTGTGAAGTACTACCACCAACGTGGTTATCAACTTGCTCTAACTGAGTACGACACAGACTCTCAATGGGATTTGCTGTTCCCGTATTTGAAATACATCAAAGTTGATATCGAGAAAATAAACCCTAAGCGTTTATTTGTGGTTACTGAACGTATGAAGCCATACGATATTAAGTTGGTGGCAGAAAAAGTAGAAACTAACCTACAGCTATTATCGCTGGTAGAAGTTGGATTCAACTACTATCAAGGTTACTTCTATCACGAGCCAGAAATAGTCGAAGGGCAGACATTAGCGCCAATGAAAACGCAAATGCTGCGTTTGATGAATGAAACCTTCAAGACTCCGCTTGAATTCGATGCCATAGCCGAAGTGATTAGCCACGATGTTCAACTGAGCGTTGGTTTGTTAAAAATGGTTAATAACGTGGCAACAGGCACACGTGTAGAGATTACCTCACTAAAACAAGCTGCTGCATACTTAGGTGAGGAGAAACTTCGTCAATTTGTATCGATATTAGCGTTTTCTAAATTAACATCGGACAAAACTGAAGAAGCAGCGAAGCAAGCTTTGATAACCGCTAAGCTAATGGATGCTATTGCCGCCAAAGGTAACTTCAAAGAAGTTCACGAGTTCGCCTTTATCACCGGTTTATTGAGTTCTATCGAGGTATTGTTAGGGCAGCCAATGGAAGAAATCATGAAGCATATGCCACTGGCAAAGCCGATTGAATTGGCACTACTGGGTAAAGATGGCTTATTGGACGAATTGCTTGGCATCGCGACCAATTACATTTTAGGTAACTGTGATCGCATCAATGATGTGATGGCAAATTACCAGATAGAACCTGACTTTATTCAACGTGAGTTTGTTGAAGCAAGTAAATGGTGTAAGGCATTCTCGAGCTAGTTACGCCGCACTAAATTAGTAAACCACTCTGTCAAAAAAGGCTGTTATTGTTAACAGCCTTTTTCTTTATGTAACGTAATTGTTAACCATATATATTTATTAAAAAATTCGATGAAATGTCCAGGGCAAGATCATACTTTGACTTGCGTAACTAGTAGAATTTGTGATCAAATCTAGCTTTTTAGGCTAGCTCATGTCATTTATCACCCACTTCAATAGTCTCAAAGATACTCGCTCTCACATCAATAAAAAGCATGACCT
>JAKVCY010000051.1 GCA_022448425.1 Thalassotalea sp.
CAAATAGATCATACAAGGCATCGTAGCTGTATCTCATTTATGGTTAATTTAATAGCTGGGTTAATTGCCTACACTTTTCAGACTAAAAAGCCGAGTATAAAAGTGACTCGGCTTTAATTCTTATACAGATCTGAGGTTAAGTAGTTAAATCGTTTTGTAAATTCTTAATAGGTAGGTATTTCGCTAACGTAGATTGAATTTGATCTTTTTCATAGGGTTTAGATAAATGTTCGTTCATCCCTATACTCAAGTAATTTTCTATCTCTTGTGTGGTTACATTTGCAGTAAGTGCAATAATAATCAACTCTTCTTTAGAGTGTGTTTCTCGAATAGCCTTTGTAGCTTCCATACCGTCCATCTTAGGCATTTGGATATCCATTAGTACCAACGGGTACGTATTGCGTTCTACCATACTCACTGCTTGTATACCGTTTTCCGCTATATCTACGGCTAGCCCCAAGTCTTTCAAAATCACAGAAGCAATGGTTTGATTTATTTTGTTGTCTTCAACAAGCAGTATTTTAGGTTTAACGTTTAATACAGTGTCAGCGTTCTCGTTTGCTTGGCCTGTATCAACAGGTTTGCTAATCTCAATTCGCTCGATGTTCTTTGAACTGTCAGAACTGTTATTATCAATGCGGTCACTGGGCTCCAATAGTGCTCGCGTAAATGTGTGTATAGTTAGCGGTTTACTGACATAGCGATAACTTAAGCTATGCTTTGATTGCTTGACTATATGCTCAGCACTAAATGCACTACAGATAATGATTTCGCCCACTTGATACTGATCTTTTTCGACTTCAGAAATAAAAACGCCTCCGTTTTCTTCAGGCATGTGCCAGTCGAGTAGGACGAAGTCATAGTATCGATTAGCTACTTTCTCCAGCCCACTCCTTCCATTGTCACAAACTGTTATGGTGATCCCTAAATGCTCTGCCATTTTGGAGATTATTTGCTGCGTAATAGGGTTGTCTTCGATTAAAAGCAACGTCTTATTTTGCAACTGTTTGACCTTTGGTTGGTTTTGTGTGGTTTGTTCAGCTATTAGGAAAGGTAAAGAGAGTGTGAAGCAGGTGCCTATGTTTATAGTACTTGTAACTGTAATATCACCGCCCATTAAATTGGCTAACTTTTTGCTTATTACTAAGCCTAAACCTGTGCCTCCATATTTCCGTGATGTCGAGTCATCAGCTTGGCTAAATCGTTGAAATAATCGGCCTCGTTGCTCCTCTGTAAGTCCTATTCCTGTATCAATTACCTTAAACTCAATGACATGTTTACCGTCACTTTGATTTTGCCTTAATACGCAAGACAGTATGACGTGACCTGATTCTGTAAATTTAATGGCATTGGATACTAGGTTTAATAAAATCTGACTTAATCTAACAGGATCACCAACGAGAGAACTTTCCAAGGCTGGATTTAGGTCAAAAATTAACTCTATACCTTTGTCCTCCGCCGGCTTACCAACAAGTACTGATAGGTTTTCAAAGACATCTGTAAGTTCAAAGTTAACGTGTTCAATATTGAACTTACCCGCCTCAATCTTAGAGAAGTCTAAAATATCATTGATAATGGTCAATAGTGAAGTCGCGGAAAATTGCAGCTTATTTAGAAAGTCCCTTTGCTCCGTATTTAATTCAGTTTTTAAGCACAACTCAGTTAAGCCAATTATACCCGTCATAGGTGTTCTTATTTCATGAGACATATTGGCAAGAAAACGACTCTTAACTTCGGCTGTATCACGATAAAGTTTGTTTTTTTCCTTGAGACGTAACTGCAGTTTCATCAAAACGACAAGCATTAGCGTTAGCAAGCTAACCAACATGACGAAGTAGCAAAATATCAGCTGTTTTTCATTGTGGTAAACGACACGACTAACTTCTTCTTTGGACAGGTTAACCTGTTCGTTAATGGGCAAATCCTTAAACGTTCTCTTGAGCTCTTCTGCTCGAATGCTGTTGTTTAAGATGAAATTGATATTTTGTTGATATAAGAGCCAATCGACATTTCTTAGATGTGCATTTTCTACTTCGTCGCTAATGGATTGAATAAGTCTTTCTATTTCAGCCTTTAGTTGCGGTTCTGGTCGATGAACAAATTGAAATACCGCGTTGGAAAGTGTCAAAAAGTCTAATGCTAAATCTGAATGAATATCGGGTAAGTTGCTAAATGCAACCAGTCGTTGCGATGTTTGCATCATAGTAGATAGCTGCATATAGTTGCTGGATACATCGTTGTACTCGGCAATTAATGGTCTAAGACTGCTATTTTCTGAAAGGGCTAAGGTATGATGGTCGATCTCCAATTGCAGTTGTGCGTAAATGTCATAGTGTTCGTTAATATTACTACTACTATTCACCACCTCTGCCATATGTTTTGGGATGGTGTTTGCTAGTTTTGTAAAATTAGCTAACTGCTTAGATTTTTCATTTAAGTCAAAATGAAATTCTACAGCTAGGCAACTAACCAATATAAAGGTTATAAAACACGCTGCTTCCGGTAGAAACTTATTGATTCGCATGTTTCAGTAAATCCAAGGTTGGAGCTGAAAACCCTTGCAACAAGGCGACAAGGTCCGTTACGTCATCTTGACTTAGCTTTCTACCTAATTGCACTTCAGCCATAATCATAACGGCCTCTTCTAGCGAATTCACACTACCATTGTGAAAATACGGCGCAGTGTCGGCTATGTTTCTCAAGCTGGGGACTTTGAAAACAAATTTATCGTATTCTTGTTTAGTTACTATATATCGACCAAGATCGTCTTGAAGTGTGATTGGCGTTTCGTCGATTCTGCCCAATCTTTGGAAGATATTTCCACCGATGTTTCTACCTTGGTGGCACGTCACGCAGCCAAAACTAACAAATTTATCTAAACCTCTTATTTGTCGAGCATTGAGAGCCGTTTCATTGCCCAAAAGATATCTATCAATCGGGGCATTGGGCGTTATTAAGGATTCTTCGTATACCGTGATCGCTTTGACGATATCATTTGCATTAATATCTGTTATCCCTAATTGCAAAAACGCCTCACTAAAGTAACTATCGGCGTTTATTTTAATTAACACTTGCGACCAGTTGGTACCCATCTCTACAGGGTTGTGTATTGGGCCATTAACTTGTTCCGCTAATGTTGACACGCTGCCGTCCCAAAACTGTCTAAAGTTGAAAACTGCATTGAGAACTGTGGGGGAATTTCTGAGCCCTTGGTGACTGTCGACTCCTGTAGACACGCTAAAGCCGTCATCACCACCATAATCAACTTGGTGGCAGGAAGCACAAGACACTGAGTTGTCTTTTGATAATAAAGGACTGTGAAAAAGAGCCTTACCTACAATAACCCAATCCTTGTCTATTTCTAGTTGAGTCGGTATAGGCTGGATAGGGTGATTGACCGTGATGAATTGGTAGCGGGTGTCAGTAAAAACACTTTCTTCTTGAGTAGTTTGCTGTGACAAATATAGAAAATAGCTTGCCGGTACTATGAGACATGCAAAAAAAGCAACGATTAACAACTGATAATAATGCTTAGGCATTCTATTCCTACTAATGCACCCTAACTAGTCTGAGTATAGACTAATTTTGTTATTATGAATAATGCTAATAGCTTGATCTCATAATTGAATGACCGTATAAACATTACTCTGAAATTAAAAAGTGACTATGCATGTCTTCTCGTAACCCTATTATTGCCGTAACCGGTTCTTCAGGTGCAGGAACCTCAACCACGACTGAGTCATTTGAGCATATCTTTAGAACATTGGGTATCACCTCTGCAAAAGTCGAAGGTGATAGCTTTCACCGCTATTCCCGCCAAGAGATGGATTTGGAAAAGCGTAAGGCGAGCGAAGAGGGGAGAAACATCAGTTATTTTGGTGACCAAGCTAACGACTTCGATGCTTTAGAAAAGCTCTTCAAGGACTATTCAGAGACAGGTAAGGGCAAGATGCGCAAGTATCTCCATACGTTCGATGAGGCTGTTCCTTACAATCAAATGCCGGGAACATTTACTCCTTGGGAAGATATCGGTGAAGGCACCGATTTACTCTTCTATGAAGGTCTTCATGGTGGTGTTAAAACTGAGAAAAACAACGTCTCTCAGCATGTAGATTTGCTGATAGGCATGGTACCCATTGTTAACCTCGAGTGGATTCAGAAGATAATCCGCGATACCAACCAGCGCGGCCATAGCCGTGAGGCTGTCACCCATAACATTGTCCGCTCTATGGATGACTACATTAACTTCATAACACCCCAGTTCTCTCGCACTCATGTTAACTTTCAACGCGTACCGACTGTTGACACGTCTAACCCGTTTAGTGCGAAAGCGATACCGACATTAGATGAAAGTTTCGTCGTTATTCGTTTTAGAGATTCGACACATGTTGATTTCCCGTACTACCTTTCGATGATCGACGGTGCTTTTATGTCTCGTGTTAATACACTCGTCGTCCCAGGTGGGAAAATGGGCCTAGCAATGGAGCTCATACTAACGCCGTTAATTCGCGACTTAATGGATAAAAAAGCTGAGGCGAACAAGCAGCTTGATTGGATGTCTGATCTATAGATAGCGGCCTTATGAGGAAGTGTTTACGTGTTAACTTATTCGTCAATTTTGTTATACCGCTTTGCCTCATAGTATATTCAGGCTTAGGTATCGCGAAAAATATTCTAATTACCGATATTGCTAAATCAGCTAGCAATGAATGGCAAGTTACTTATAAAAGTAAAGTTCCTATTCAGAGCCTTCAGTTTGCGATTACGCGCGACTTTTCTCGACATAACCGATGGACAATAGTCGAGCAAGGATTTGAGCTAAGCCAGCTTGCTGGTAAAGATAGCGTTTTTCGAAGAGATGGAACTGCTTTTACTGAGGTAACGTTCCGACTAACACCGACCTATACCCATTTACCCAAATACTTCGCCCCTTTCTCCCCATTCTCAGAGGGATCTATGGTATTTCATAGTGCCAGATTTTTTGCTTGCGCCAATCTGTGTTTAAGTAACGAAAATACCTGGTACATCCGCGTAACTGTCCCCGATAGAGATACGATTCTTTTCTCAGGTAATGTCGTTAAGAATCAAGCGAGTTGGTACGACAGTAACGACGGTACAAAAGTGTTCGTCGGGCAGTTAAAGCCGATACATAACAGTCACTTTAGTGCGGTCATAGATCCTGCGCTGCCGAGCGCTATTGTTGAGAACCTTAGTGTTTTTTTGCCAAAGGCGATGGAAGTACTCGCTAACCAATTAAAGGCGAACAGCAAACACCCAATACTTTTTGCGTCATTTGGGCCAACGGATGACGAGGAATATGGCCGTCAAGGTGGTGTACTGCCAAATCAAATATTCATGCATTGGTATGGCAAAATAACGCCAATTAACCAGTATGAATTATTGTGGTTCTATGCTCATGAAGCAGTGCATGTATATCAAGACATTGCCGCTGCAAATATTGCCGAGAAAGATGCTTGGATTCATGAAGGCCATGCAGAGTATTTAGCGAGTAAACTGCTGGAGCAATTCCTGCCAGAAAGTAAGTCTTATATCTTGTCGCGACTCAATCAGGCAGAGGCAGAGTGTCGAAAAATACTGGAAACTACATCATTGGATGTGCTTGCTGAGAACGGGGAGTATCAAGCCCTGTATTACTGTGGGTTGCAGTTTTATCAACTAGCGGAGCACTACAGTAAAGATAAAGAGATAGGCTATAAATTATGGCAACACTTAGCCAGAGATAGGGGTATCGAACGTCAGATAGACGCTAAATCATTGCTTACAGTGTTAAGCAACTATATTGATGACGAAGGTCTTGTCCGAATAAAAGCGGAATTGGGCATTTAGAAAAAAAGAAGCTTTGAACGTTAGCCAAGGCTTTTTTCAACCTTAGCTAACGTTAGTGAAGTAGCGCTGTTAATTACTCAGCTGCTACAACTTCAAAATCATGGGTAATATTAACGGCTTTATCTAACATTAGGGCTACAGAGCAGTACTTATCTGCAGAAAGTGCCACTGCGCGCTCAACGTGCTTCTCAGCAACGTCGTAACCCGTAACGACAAAATGTAAATGAATGTCTGAAAAAACGCGTGGTACGCTGTCTACACGCGTTCCTGAAAGCTCCACACGACAAGCTGTGATCTTTTGTCTCGCTTTTTGCAAAATACTGACGACGTCGACAGAAGAGCAACCACCTAAAGACATTAAAACATTTTCCATTGGACTCGGGGCAGTCTCGCCACCATTAGCGTCCATCGCGACGCAGTGTCCGCTTTCTGATGTACCAAGGAAAAGTTCGTTATCTACCCACTTAACTGTTGCTTTCATGTAATTACCACTAGTGTTAAATGACTATAGTGGCATGATTCTACAGTGTTATTTATGCCAGAAAAAGTGAGTTAGTGGTTTATTTAGGCAGGTTGTGAATTTCGGTATCGAATAGGTTTTTTATTAAGCCGGCAAACTCAACAATAAAAGTTTTCTGATCAGCGGTGACAGGGTTATTAACTACCGCAGACAGAATCTCTTCCAAGTCATAAACAATAGCGTCAACTTCACGAATGATCATGTTGCGTTGGTTAAATGTAAGCTCGTCATTTTGGCTACACACCAGTATGATTTGATCACTTAACTCTTGCTCTATCACTTCCATTACAGAATCGCCGCCCGAGGAAGTACCAGCATTCTCAAAAAGGTTAAGATGCTGCGTAAGGTATTCAATAATATGAACGTATCCGTCCGTATCTGTGACCATGTCAATCCGCTATGTCGAGATGAGTTGAAGCATAACTTTACTCTGATTATAGTAAATTTATCAAGTAGGTTAAGAAAATGCAGAAAATAAAAAGCTCGCTAAAAAAGCGAGCTTTTTCGGATAAGTATGATGGCTTAAATTAAGCAGCAGCGTTTGTGCTTTCAAAGATTTTGTCTGCTGAAGCAGCAACGAAACCTGTGTAAAGCTCACCATTTGCTAGCGGGTAACGCTTCGCAAACTCGTAGAAACAGCTTGGGATTTCAACAGTTTTGTCGCTAAATGCTACTGGCGCTTTATCAGCCATTGTTGAAGACTGCTCTAGCTTAACAGCTTTATCGCCTTTGATTTCGCCACCAACGCTATTAAGTGCAAAACCACCCGCCTTAACAGCTTCGTTAACAGACTCAATAGTCTCATGGTTTTCAAGGTGGTTAATGCTCACTGTGAAGTGGTTTGCGCGGTAACCCCAAGCAGCCATCCAAGCGGCATATTCACTTTCTGCTAAAAGTGTTTTGTAGTCTTCAAAACTAACATCCCACTGCTTACCAGAGTATAGGAAGTTGTCAGCAGTTACTGCTTCAGTCGGCAGTTGGTCTACTAATTTGTGAATGATCGCTTGTACTTCTGGTGAAAACTCTTCAACTAAAAGTTCACTAATGAAAACTTTTGGCTGAGTGCTGTCAGCATGCTCGAAATGCTTAGCATAAAGCTTCTTAGCTTCGAAGTGGTATTCACCACACTCTTTGTATCCAAGCTTAATTAGGTGAGCAGCGAGCTTCTCTAAATTAACTTTCTCGATGTTAAAAGTGCGGTAGGCAACGTGGTCGTTGATTACGTCATTACCTGAATCTAATAGCTGATGAACTTTGTCAGCAGAAGGTGTTACTTCTAGGTATTGTTGCCAAATGTGATTAAATAATTGTGTTACTTGCGTAGTCATAATAATTCCTATTAATACAAAAAATAG
The DNA here is from genome assembly GCA_022448425.1 of Thalassotalea sp. Taxonomy (GTDB): domain Bacteria; phylum Pseudomonadota; class Gammaproteobacteria; order Enterobacterales; family Alteromonadaceae; genus Thalassotalea_F. The sequence goes on from JAKVCY010000051.1 coordinate 7,723, forward strand.
AATTAGTAAGAGTTAACGGACGCTATACGCGGAGTAAATTGTAGACGACAGCATGCGCTAACCAGTCGTCAGAGATTAGATTTGATCGATGCTTTTGAAAAACGTTGGGCGAATGCCTAGCGTTTGTAGTTGATAATTAAGCTTCATGGGCGATATTTTAACCAATCGTATGCCTGTTTACTATAACTAAAACAAGCATACAAAAGATTAATCAAGATCAATTAAATGCTTAATCCTGGGCTCAAAGTTGCTGGCATAGCAATTTTGTCAGCTTCTACTGAAGCAACAGGGTATGCACAGTAGTCAGCTGCGTAGTATGCAGATGCTCTGTGGTTACCACTATCACCAATACCACCGAACGGTGCTGCACCACTTGCACCAGTAATTTGCTTGTTCCAGTTCACGATACCTGCGCGAATACGAGCAAAGAAGTAATCGTAATCTGCTTTGTCGTCAGCAAGTAAACCAGCAGACAAACCGAAGCTTGTGTTATTCGCTTCAGCAATCGCCGCATCGAAGTCGTCGTAACGGAACACTTTCAATAGCGGGCCAAAGTGCTCTTCATCCGGTAATGCATCGATAGCTGTAACATCGACAATACCAGGAGAAACAAAGCCAGTGTTCGCTTCAAGGTGTTCAAGCTCGACCAAGCTCTTACCGCCTAGGCCAACTAATTGTTCTTGTGCTGCTACTAAACCAAGTGCCGCCTTTTCAGAGATCATTGAACCAATAAACGGTTGCTCTTCTGCGTCGAAGTGATCAATTTTGATGTTTTTAGTTACATCAATTAACTTCGCAATAATCGCGTCACCTGTTGCATCGTTCTTGATGAATAAGCGTCGAGCACATGTACAACGTTGGCCTGTAGTGATAAATGCTGATTGAATAATTTCGTGAACAGCGCCATCAACATCTTCAACATCTTTAACGATTAGTGGGTTATTACCGCCCATTTCTAACGCTAAGATTTTGCCTGGCTGGCCGCCAAATTGTTCGTGTAGTAATTTACCAGTTGTCGAAGAACCAGTGAAGAAAAGGCCATCAATTTGTGGGTGGCTAGCTAGTGCTTTACCAGTTTCTAATTCACCTTGAACTAGGTTAATAACACCAGCTGGTAAGCCTGCTTTTTCCCAAAGTTTCAGTGTGAGTTCTGCAACTTTTGGTGTTAATTCACTTGGCTTGAATACCACAGTGTTACCGGCGATTAATGCAGGTACAATATGACCATTAGGTAAGTGACCAGGGAAGTTGTAAGGGCCAAATACCGCTACAACACCATGTGGCTTGTGACGGATGAATGCTTTAGCGCCCGGCATTGGATTCTCAACCGTACCTGTGCGTTCGTGGTACGACTTTAAAGAAAGGCCAATTTTGCCCATCATAGCAGCTGCTTCAGTGCGAGTTTCCCAAAGTGGTTTACCCGTCTCTTCTGCAATAGTGCGTGCCATTTCTTCTTTGTTTTCTTCCAGCTGTTTGCCGTAAGCTTCGATAATAGCGATACGAGCTTCTAAGCTTTGCATTGACCACGCAGGGAACGCTGCGCGTGCTGCGTTAATTGCTTCATCTACTTGTGCAGGTGTTGCTGTTTGACCCTGCCAAATAACTTCGTTCTTGGCTGGGTTTAAAGATGTTACGTCGTGGCCTTGGCCTGTTTGCCACTGACCATTAATAAATTGAATAGCTTGAGACATGATTATTCCTCGTTAGCCTTAGTTTGCAACGATGCGAACCCAATCGCTTTCGTTGACCAATAGTGCATCTGCCACATCTTGAGTAAGCACTACCTGTTTTGCTGTTTCTCTGATCGATACGCTAGCTTGCGCTGCGCGGAAGCCTTTAATTTTGGTATTACAAACGATGTAGTTATTGCTTTCACTTACATCACCGATAATCACTTGGTATCGTTCACTTTCTACAGCCGTACGAATACTCTTTATATTGGCTTCTACCGTTGGACCCGCATCAAATATGTCTACGTATCCTTTGCGAGCAAAGCCTTCTGCTTCTAGCAGGCGCAACGCTGGTACCGTTTTGTCGTGAACTTTATTGATAACCGCTTGCGCATCTTTACTTAGTAAGTTCACGTAAATCGGGTATTTAGGCATTAGTTCAGCGATAAAAACCTTCTTACCAATACCAGTTAGGTAGTCCGCTGTAGGAAAGTCCATCGAGAAGAAGTGCTCTTCTAGCCACGCCCAGAACGGTGAGCGGCCATCGCTATCCGACACGCCGCGCATTTCAGCAATAACGGTATCTGAGAATCGCTCAGCATGTTCTGCAATAAACACAAAACGGAAGCGAGATAAGAAACGGCCGTTATTATTCTTGCGGTGAGATTCACCTAAGAATAAGGTGCAGATTTCCGTCGCACCAGTGTAGTCGTTACATAAAGATAAGGTTTCTACAGTGTTGTAAATACCTAGCTCGCGAGAGTTATGAACAACTTTACCTAAGTGGTAGTGATAAAACGCATCTTCTAGTCCAACGGCAGCTTCGATACCACTAGTACCGACAACTTTACCTGTTTCGGTATCTTCCATAACGAAAAGGTAACCTTCATCGCCTGGTTGGCTCACGTCTTTGTTAAACGAAGCTTCTGAGTGGTTAATGCGCTTTGTTAGTAGCTCCTCATTAACAGGAAGTGATGTAAAACCGTGTCCTGATTCGATAGCAATCTGGTGCAACGCATCATAATCGCTCGCTTGAATAGGGCGTATAATAATCATAAAACTTTCTCTGTGGATTGGCTTTGAGTGGTAGTCACACTTGCCGCTTTAACGGCAAGTGTTATCAAAATAGGCTAGTGTCTATTTTGCTACTTTAGCAACTGCTTTTTCGAAGCGAGCTAAACCTTCTGCAATATCTGCATCAGGGATGATTAGAGATGGTGCAAAACGTACAATGCTCGCACCAGCAACTAGTGTCATTACACCTTCTTCCATTGCTGCAACTAAGAATTCTTTCGCTTTACCTTGGTACTCGTCAGTTAATACAGCACCGATAAGTAAACCTTTACCACGTACTTCTTTAAATACGTTGTATTTCTCGTTAATTGCTTTTAAGCCATCGAAGTATAGTTGTTCTTTCGCTTTTACGCCGTCTAACACTGCTTTATCGTTAACTGTGTCAAAAGCGGCTTCAGCAACAGCACACGCTAATGGGTTACCACCGTATGTGCTGCCGTGAGTACCAATTTTTAGGTGCTTAGCAATGTCAGTTGTCGTGATCATTGCGCCGATAGGGAAACCACCACCTAACGCTTTCGCTGTTGTTAGAATATCTGGAGTAACGTTAAGACCCATGTAAGCGTATAACTCGCCTGTACGGCCAACACCTGTTTGTACTTCATCGAAAATCAATAAAGCGTTATGCTGGTTACAAAGCTCGCGTACACCTTCAACAAATTCTTGCGTAGGAGATACGATACCACCTTCACCTTGAAGTGGTTCCATCATTACTGCACACGTGTTGTCAGAGATAAGCTCTTTGAAAGAAGCTAAGTCGTTGTACTCAGCGTGAACAACATCACCTGGCTTAGGACCAAAACCATCTGAGTATGCCGTTTGACCACCAACAGTTACTGTGAAGAAAGTACGACCGTGGAAACCTTGCTTGAATGAGATGATTTGTGATTTGTGCTCACCAAAGTTATCTAATGCCCAACGACGCGCAAGTTTTAGCGCTGCTTCGTTTGATTCTGCACCAGAGTTTGCGAAGTAAACTTTGTCTGCAAACGTGCTGTCAGTCATTTTCTTTGCTAAACGCAATGCTGGCTCATTTGTCATGACATTTGATAAATGCCAAATCTTTTCGCCTTGCTCTTTTAATGCGCTGACTAATGCTGGGTGACAGTGACCTAAACAGTTAACTGCGATACCACCAGCGAAATCGATAAATTCTTTGCCTTCTTGATCCCATACTCGAGAGCCTTCACCGCGTACTGGGATAACTTTTGAAGGTGCGTAGTTTGGCACCATAACATCATCAAATAACTCGCGGTTTACAGGAAAATGGTTCGACATTTTTGTCTCCTCTTTATGTGGGCTTGCCATCATTATTTTACAAAAAATAGACGAGCAGTATGGCAGAAAAGTAAGCAAATGTCTTGTTTGTATTTGATTCTAGCCCAGTAAATTCAAGGCTTGTAGCGTTTTATGCATGAACAGTGAATAACTATTTTAACGCCACGTTTACAATAGAAGTGTGGACGGGCAAGGGCTGTAGCGGGAGTGGTTAATATCAGGCTTTATGAACATTCTTCATAACTAATCAAAAAAAATTATGAGATAAGGGCTGAAGGTAAAATGATTAAATTCTTAGCTGAAGTTGAGTTTTATGTGGTCAATATCACTTTTTTTCAGTAATGCCGCATCTGCAGCAGTGATTTTAGCTGAAGAAAGCAATAGCTTAGCTTCATCGTTATTGATGAGCTCTTCTTTTGCTAGGCTGCGAAACACAACATAAGCTCGCGCTTTGGCAACTAACTGCGCGATATCAGTCATTTTCTTTGGATCGTTAACAAAAGCTAAATCAAATAGTGGCTCGGTTATACGCAAACGATCAAAGTTCATTTGCTCAACAAGGTCGGTACCTATTTGATTGCTGCGCGTGCACAATTGCTCGAGAAGTAAGTCTGGCGAGCTTTCTACAAGTAGCAATGCGTCATGTAAACGCTTGTCACGTTTATCGTAAGCGTCACGTACTTCGCGGTTATACACTTCATTGTGTTTGTTTACGAAGCAGCGGACGACAGCCAATAAACCAATATTTGATAGCATGCCTGCGGTAAAAGCGGTGTACCAATCGCTGTCTTGTGCTTGCGCTAATGCTTTAGCCGCAAGCGCAACAGATAAACTATCGTTCCACAGTTTACGCTTCATTAATGAGAATGGGGCAGTACTGTGTGGCAACCAATGCTTTAGAATATAGGTTGGCATTACTAGCTTGAGGTTTTCTAAACCAATGTAGTTAATTGCTAAGCTTGGATCTGACATCTTAACATCTGCACGTTTGCGATACTGTGGTTTATTCACCAGATTAACCACATCATCTGATAGCCATACTAAGCTTTTGACGAGCGGCGTAATGCGGTTAAGAGATGTCGCGCGTAATGACAATATTTCGAGAATTGCAGGCGCTGTATCTTCAATACTGAGGAAGTGCTGAAAAAAGTGCTCTTTGTTGTCGAATTCGTTATTTATTTCAATACTGACACGGGCAAAAAACTGATGCATAACTTGCTTTTGAAAGTGCTGCTCACCGTGTTCTTTGATCAATTTTTCTTGATTAGTTCGCTCTTCTACTGCCAGAAGTTCTCGACGACGATTCGCTTGCTCACTATCTTGCTGCGTAACAAACTTCACAGCACCAGTTTGCTGTTGTGCAAACTCTTTGCTGATAACTAGGCTGATATAGCTCTGATAGAGAGACCAAGTTGTGTCGTTTTGTTCAAAAAGTAGCATGTAGTGGGAAATTCATCTTTATATCGATCAAGTATATATCGACATTTTAGTTGAAATCATTAATTTATTGAGCGTTTCAATCTTATTGACAGTGTTAGCTATCAATAACTATAAGCTGTTAAAAAATTATTGAGAAGTTCATGCCCCTGTTCTGTCAGTATGGATTCAGGGTGAAATTGTACACTGGCAATTGGCAGCGTCTTATGGCGCAACGCCATTATCTCATGGACTTCACCTTCATCTGTTTGTGTCCAAGCTGTCACCTCTAAACAATCAGGTAATGAAGCTTTATTGACGATAAGCGAGTGATAGCGAGTTACCTGCAATGGGTGATTTAGCGCTTCAAACAAGTTCGTTTTGTTATGCACAATATTACTTGTCTTACCGTGCATGGCTTGCTTAGCTTTTTCAACTTTAGCGCCAAAATGTTGCGCAATACTCTGATGACCCAAACAAACACCTAAAATAGGCACTTTACCAGCGAAGTGTTCAACTGCTGCTAGCGAAATCCCAGCTTTATCCGGATCGCAAGGCCCCGGTGATATCACAATATAGTTTGGCGCTAGGGCTTCAATATCGCCTAATGTTACTTCATCGTTTCGGACGACTTTTACATTTTGACCAAGTGACTGAAAATAGTGCACTAAATTAAATGTAAATGAATCGTAGTTATCGATCATTAGCAGCATGAATAGTTCTCTTACTCACAAAACACTGTCGGCAAAGCTGGTACACAGGAGAGCAATGTATAAAACATGGCGCTGGATAATTATACCAATTGCATTAAATATTTAATCTATTTAGAGCTGCGTCAGGGAAGTTAGAACAAAGCAAAGTGATGCTGTTGTAGTGATTCTCCAACAAAGAAGTTTGTGAAGTTATCACTTTCCTGACGAGCTCCCAAGGGCGAGTTTAAAAGACTTATTTGCTGCGTTGCTGATTTTGATATGGGAATAACCATTACCAACAATCAGCGTCTTGCCTCTAAGCCTTTTTATTCTCGCTGAATGGTCAAATATTTAATTAAATTGGTATTAAGAGTGTCCGATTGCTAGGGCGAAGTTTTACTCAATAGTTTCTAACGTAGAATTTTATCACAGCTTTTTTCCTAAAAGCGAAAGAATAAGCTGAAATGTTTTCTTTGTAGTGGGGCGTTTAGTGTATTTATGCTTGTACTTATAAGTTTCTTTGCTGCTGAATTAAAGGGCAAAACTTTCCGCGCGTTAAGGTGAGCAAATCGTGTGGCGATAAAGCAATCTCTAGCCCTCGATGTCCTGCACTAACATAAATGAGGCCATGTGCTTGTGCACTGCTATCGAGAAACGTCTTTAGCTGTTTCTTCTGTCCAAGCGGGCTGACACCACCGAGAACATAGCCAGTGCTGCGCTGAACATCTTCTGTCTTTGCCATTTGTGCCTTTTTAGCACCCGCCGCTTTGGCGAGCATTTTGAGATTAACTTGATGTTCAACGGGGACAATCGCCACAACTAACTGGCCATTGTCTAGAGATAACACCAAGGTTTTGAAGACTTGCTCTGCAGCTAAGTTTAGTTTTTCAACCGCCTCTAGCCCATAAGATGCAGCGTTTGCATCATGCTGGTAACTGTGGACCTCAAATTTTATTTTGGCTTTTTCTGCTGCCTTGATTGCCGGTGTCATACTGTTGCTAGCCCTTTGAGTTATTCATGTCCTAATCGGCCGGTGCGCTTTAATCGTTTCTGTACGCGGTAATGATAATAACGGCTTAGAAAAGGTTTCACTATGGGTAAGCCTATTAACCCGCCAACCCAACGAAATTTTGGCAGCTGCTTAAATAGTAAAATGTATGCGTCGAGTTCTTTGACAACTGTTTTACCATCGACAATAAGGTGAAGCTCAGAAATAGCATCTTGCTGCTTGATGTTGAAGCTTTCAAGTAGCGCAGCAGCCGAGTTAACGTCGAGCCAGTGCACGCTTTCATCGGTTAGCTGTTGAAATGATTGATATCGTCGTCTGTCTTCTACACAAGTAGGGCAGATCGCGTCATATAAAACGACGACACCTGATTGCATTTGTGGTGGCAAAAGTTCATTTGCTTCTTTTAGTTCGTTTTCAGACGACATCGGAAATAATAGCAAGCCACTTAAGGCTTGCTAATGACAACATCAGACTGAGGAATACAGCTACAAGCGAGGATATATCCTTGTTCTTTTTCGCTTGGCATTAAGCCATCGGTTGCTAACTGTCTTACATCGCCGCTTTCGAGTTTTACTTTGCAGGCACCGCACATGCCGCCGCGACATGAGTAGGGAAGAATGAGTCCTGCCATTTCTCCCTGATCGAGAATTGTTTCCTTGCTATTACCTTCAACGTGTTTATCCCAACTATCAAAGAGGATACCTACTTTTTCCGGAATAACTTCCTCAGCACTAGTCTTTTCAGTATTGGCATCAGCTGCCGATGATTTTATTCGCTTACCATAGCTTTCTTGATGGAATTGAGATTCAGGTAAGCCAATATCAAGTAATATCGACTTAGCCGCTTCTCTAAACCCTTCAGGTCCACAAACCATGACATCGCGTTCACGAACAAAAGGAATATTACGTAACATATCAACAGATAAGTGACCTTGATAATCTTGCCATTGAGGTTTGGCGTTTTGGGTTAAGGTATAACTGATACGACAGTTACTATGCTGGCGGGCAAGTGCGGCGACTTCATCGGCAGCGATTAAGTCCTGCTCGCTGCGTGCACTGTGGAAAAACACGATATCTTTCTCGATGTGATTGTCGGCCATTGCTTTAAGCATAGAAAGCATAGGCGTGATACCAGAGCCTGCGCTAAGCAGCAGTACTTTATCTTGCGCTATGTTGTCTAGGTGGAATTGGCCGTTCGGTGCTTTCGCAACAATTTCGTCGCCCACTGAAAACTTGTCATGAAGGTAATTTGAAACCTTACCACCTTCTACACGTTTTACCGTAATGGTGTAGCTATTAGGACGAGTAGGGCTGGAGCTTAGCGTATAAATCGCGTTAGTCTTTTTGCCTTCAATTGTGAGTTTGAACGCTAGATGCTGGCCAGCGATATAGGTTGGTAATTTGTTAGATTTGTCGTCTTTTTTTAGCTCAAAAACAAAGGTTTTAACGTCATGTGTTTCGTCAAAAATGTGCTGACAGGCTAAGGTGAATTGCTCAGCCTTGGTGGTACTGACCTTTTTTCTGTTGGTGACAAAAACTGGTGGTGTCTGAGTATCCAGCACAGTCACTTGGTCGCCTTGACGAATTTGTCCCTTGTTTAGTGGAATCATGTTTTGGCCAAACATCACATCACCTTTCTCAACTTGGCGATATTGTTTTAATGTCGCCAATGGTTCTTGATGAAGGTGCTTGTCGGCGCTTTCTGGGTCAACGGTTGTAAAAATACAACGCGAACATGGCTTGGTTAGCTCAAACTCTACTTCACCTATACGTATGTGTCGCCATGAATCTTCTGCAAAAGGTTCACAGCCTGAAACAACCACATTAGGACGAAATTGCTTCATCGTGACCGGCTGTGCAAGCTTACTGTTTAAATCGTCCAATGAGCCTTGTGAAATCAGCAATAACGGGTAGCCATCAGCAAAAGCAACAGGGTGGTTGGTATTGGCTACATGCCGAGTTGATTGCTCTCCAAAGTAAAGTAGGTAACTTGGTTGCCCGAGGTATTGGCTAATCCAAGCATCCACATTTTCAGCACAGCGTTGTCCGAGTACGGTATCTTTCCATACAATTACGTGCTGGTATTCATCTAGACATTGAGAATATTCGATTTTTAAAAGCGGCATGTCGGGAGCCGTCAGCATTAACCCTTGCGGTGTTAGTGTCGCTTGAATCAAGCAAATTTGTGGCATTGTACGGGCAGTAATAAAATTGCCGTTGGGATCGCATATAACAAATCTGCGATCGAAGGGTAGGCCAATATCATCAACCCAACTTGATGATAAATCGATGCCGGCGCTTGATTTAATGGGATAAATACTGATTTGTTGTAATTGGGTATAGCTCACGTTTAACCTCTTGGTTCAGTGGAGTTGTGATTCTTTATTAGAGGAAGGGCATCGCATTCGGATGCACTCTGCTATGCCGTCAGAAGAATTTGATATTACTTTAAATATTGGTCAATAGGCAAAATATTTCAATGACAAATCAATGAATAGTCCATGAAAAACCCAACTTTTGTTGGGCTAATTGACTAGAGCGCCAAGTGCTTTGTGTTATATTGGCGGCAATTAAGCGATAAAGAGAAAGTTATTACCCATGCACGTCCATATTCTCGGTATTTGTGGCACTTTTATGGGGGGCATTGCCGCAATAGCAAAACAACTCGGTTATCGAGTGTCTGGTTGCGACGCTAATGTCTACCCGCCGATGAGTACTCAACTCGAAGCCCTCGGTATTGAATTAAAACAAGGTTATGAGATCGCTCATCTCGATGATGAGCCTGATATAGTGATTGTTGGTAATGCCATGGCGCGTGGCAACCCGATGGTAGAGTATGTGCTAGATCGCAATATTCCCTATACCTCAGGTCCACAGTGGTTGCTTGAACACGTTTTGAAAGACCGTTGGGTATTAGCGGTGTCTGGTACGCATGGCAAAACCACTACCAGTAGCATGATTACCTGGATTATCGAGTACGCTAAAATGAAGCCAGGGTATTTAATAGGTGGCGTCCCACAAAACTTTGACGTGTCAGCACGACTTGGCGATGCGCCATTTTTTGTCATTGAAGCCGACGAGTATGACACGGCATTTTTTGATAAGCGCTCTAAGTTCGTTCATTACCGACCGCGTACTTTAGCGATCAACAATATGGAGTTTGATCACGCAGATATCTTTAATGATATCAGTGATATCCAGCGCCAGTTCCACCACTTGGTGCGCATGGTGCCGAGTAATGGGTTGATTTTGTCGCCAGCATCAGAGCACTATGTTGAAGAAACATTAGCGCAAGGCTGTTGGACGCCGCAGGAAAAGTCGTATAGGAACATTGCAACCAACCAAGAAACGGCGGAAGCATCTGCCATTGAAGGCTGGCAGGCAAAAAAACTCAAAGCAGATGGTAGCGAATTCGAGGTTTACTTCGCAGGTAAGCTTCAAGGCACCGTAAAATGGTCGCTTATCGGTGATTTCAACATTGATAATGCTATTATGGCGATTGGTGCAGCAAGGCACGCTGGCGTGCCGAGCCAAGTGGCGATTGATGCTTTAGCTGAGTATGTGAATACTAAGCGTCGCCTCGAGTTACGTGGCAATATTAATGATATTCGCGTTTATGATGATTTTGCCCATCACCCTACTGCAATTGCCAAAACCTTGGATGCAATGCGAAAACATGTGGGGGAGGGACGCGTTATTGCTGTACTCGAGCCGCGTTCTAACACGATGAAAAGTGGCGTTCACAAAGAAACTTTACCTGCCTCATTAAGCCAAGCGGACCAAGTGTTCGTATTCCAAGGTGAAAATGTGAAGTGGTCTGTTGCCGAGTTAGAAGCCAAGTGTCAACAGCCGGTTAGTGCGTTGAACGATATCGAGGCACTGGTCGCAGCGGTGGCAGAAACTGCAAGTACTGGCGACTCTATTGTTGTCATGAGCAATGGTGCCTTTGGCGGTTTCCATGGGAAGTTGTTGGCAGCGCTGTCTACTCGATTTGGTTCGGACACCGGCGAGTAAGTGCGCTACACTCAAAGTGGGCTAGCCAGTGGCGATAGTATCGTAGAAATTAACAAGAAAAAGCACAAGATAGTCAATGAGCGAATCAATTAAAAAAGCATCTTATCTAGGTTTCGATTCAGCGATAACGGTTGCGGTTACTGGTGCATCAGGTGCGCCATACGCATTGCGTCTGATTGAATGCCTTGTCGCGGCAAATAAACAAGTTTATGTATTGATGTCGAGCGCTGCGCGCGTGGTATTCGACACCGAAGTGAATATCAAAGTACCGGGTAATCCGGATGCGGCCAGCGAGTTTTTTACTGAACATTTCAACGCCAAAGCGCAACAAATTGTTGTGTTTGGTAAAGAGCAATGGTTTTCTCCAGTTGCATCTGGTTCGGCAGCACCAAAACAAATGGTTGTTTGTCCTTGTTCGACAGGTACGCTGGCAGCCATAAGCCAGGGGATGAGTGACAATTTGATTGAACGCGCCGCTGATGTCGTGATCAAAGAAAAAGGGCAGCTTGTGCTTGTGCCCAGAGAAACACCTTTTTCCACCATTCACCTGCGTAATATGCTGAGCTTGTCGGAGCTGGGCGCAACAATTTTACCAGCTGCCCCTGGTTTTTATCATGAGCCGCAGTCAATTGAAGACTTAGTTGATTTCATTGTCGGAAGGATTCTTGACCACCTTGAAATTGGTCAGTCGATTATGCCACGCTGGGGTTATCAAAAGTAACTTCAGCCCTGCTTATTCCAGTTTTTGTCGGTGAACGGTCTTCGACAAAACACCTCTATTTAACGTAAAACACTTACCTCTTCGCAAAAATGTGTTTTATTTTGTATACAATGTCGACTCCTCACTTTTATATATTGGTGAACTCAGTAATCAATACAGAGGTTAGTAGTCAAATAATTATAAGCTTTACATAGGTTTACAACATGTCTAAACGTATTTCTACTTTGTCATCATTAGCGTTAGCTTTATCGATGGCGTTATCTAACAGTGCTTTGGCTGATGAGGCAAAAGCGGAAGAAGCAAAGCCGTGGTCAGTTAATGAGCCGCAGGGTGAATTCATCATGACCAAGATTAATGTTGATCAAGGTACTTGGATGAACATTGACGTTAGCCCAGATAGCAAAACTATCGTCTTTGATTTACTAGGCGATATTTACACTTTGCCTATCACCGGCGGTAAAGCGACGCCTTTAATGACGGATATCGCATGGCAAATGCAGCCGCGCTTTAGTCCTGACGGTAAGCATATAGCGTTTACGTCAGATGAAGCTGGCGGTGATAACCTGTGGCTAATGGATGCCGATGGTGGCAACCAACACGCAATCACCAATGAAACATTTCGATTATTGAATAGCCCTGCTTGGTCACCAGATGGCAACTATTTAGTTGGTCGTAAACACTTTACGGGTTCTCGCTCGTTAGGTGCGGGCGAAGTATGGCTTTACCATAAAACAGGTGGTCAAGGTGTGATGTTGACCAAGCGTCCAAATCAACAAAAAGACTTGGGTGAACCTTCGTTTTCTCACGATGGCAAATATGTTTATTTCTCACAAGATGCAACGCCGGGTAAAACTTTCCATTACAGCAAAGACTCTGAAAAGGGCATTTATAAAATTAAGCGCCTTGAGTTAGAAACCGGCGAAATTGATGTCATCATTTCAGGTAAGGGTGGCGCGATTCGTCCTACGCCTTCTCACGATGGAAAATACCTAGCGTACATTAGCCGTGACGACTTCCAATCAAAGCTTTACTTATATGATCTTGAAAGCGGTGAAGAGTCGTTAATTTTTGACGATTTAGAGCGTGACATGCAGGAAACGTGGGCGATTCATGGCGTTTATCCAACCATGGCATGGACACCTGACAACAAAAGTATCGTTTTCTGGGCAAACGGTAAAATTAACAAGCTAGACGTTAAATCAAAAACCGTTAGCAACATTCCGTTCAAAGTTGAAACCGAAAAGAAACTGCAAACAGCGGTTAGTTTCCAACAAGATATCGACCAAGACGAATTTGACGTAAAAATGCTCCGCGATGTCGAAATTTCACCAGACGGTAAAATGGCGGTGTTTGAAGCAATGGGTCATATTTACACGCGCAATTTACCCAATGGTAAACCGAAGCGATTGACGCGTCAGTCTGATCACTTTGAATTTAACCCTAGTTTCTCTCGCGACGGCAAAAAAATTGTGTATGTAAGTTGGGATGATAAAGACCTAGGCACAATTCGCATCGCTTCTAGCCGCGGTGGCAAAGGCAAAGTCATCAGTAAACAGCCGGGCAAATATATTGAGCCAAGCTTCTCGCCTGATGGTAAAACTGTTGTTTATCGTAAAATTTCTGGTGGCTACATTTCTGATCCAGTGTGGGGCTTAAATCCAGGTATTTACGCGGTATCGAGCAAAGGTGGTGAGCCGAAGTTAGTGACTGAAAACGGCGTTCAGCCGCACTTTGGCGCTCGCAATGACCGCATTTATGTTATTCGTCAGGGAGAGAAAACACAGCTTGCTCGCGTTGATTTAGATGGTCAAAACGACAAAACTCTATATCAGGGCAAGTTTGCCACTGAATATCGCGTATCACCAGACGGAGAGCATGTTGCTTTTGCAGAGCGCTTTAAAGTATTTGTTACTCCTTACGTAGAGCGTGGCGATGCTATTGATACTGGTCCAAAGGCGAGTAATCTTCCTGTAGAACAACTCTCTGTCCGTGCAGGTGAAGGCATGGGCTGGAATGCTCAGGCTGACGAAATTTACTGGAGTTTAGGCCCAGACTTATACCAAGCGTCTGTAGATAACTTATTTGCCATTAAAGCAAAAGATGCTGAATCAAAAGCAGCTGAGCCGAAGCAAACTTACCTAGGCTTCAAACAAAAAGCCGACAAGCCTTCAGGTACGGTAGCCTTTGTTGGTGGTACGGTCGTGACGATGGAAGGCGACAAAGTGGTTGATAACGGCGTTGTCGTTGTTGAAGGAAACAAGATTGTTGCTGTTGGCAAGCAAGGTGACGTCAAGGTACCAAGTGCAGCTAAAATTATCGATATTACGGGCAAGTCTGTTATGCCGGGCCTAATTGATGCGCACGCTCATGGCCCACAAGCTATATCTGAAATTGTTCCACAGCAAAACTGGAAGAATTACGCTGGTTTAGCTTTAGGTGTAACGACGGTGCATGATCCTTCAAACGATACCACTGAATTCTTTGCTGCCAGCGAGATGCAAAGAGCCGGCGATATTGTCGCCTCACGCTTATTCTCAACAGGTACGATTTTGTACGGTGCAACGGTAGCGGGTTACACGTCACATGTTGATAGTTTAGACGATGCTAAATTCCACGTTGAGCGCCTTAAAAAAGCAGGCGCATTTAGTGTTAAGAGTTACAACCAGCCGCGTCGTAACCAGCGTCAGCAGTTTATTCAAGCTGCTCGAGAGTTGGAAATGATGGTGATGCCAGAAGGTGGTTCTTTACTTCAGCATAACTTAACCATGGTGATCGACGGTCATACGACGTTAGAACACTCTATCCCAACTGAAAATATTTATGACGATATCAAGCAATTGTGGTCAGCATCTGACATGGCTTACACGCCAACGATGGGTGTTGCTTACGGCGGTATTTGGGGAGAAAACTTCCGGTACGACAAAACTCAAGTGTGGAAACACCCACGTTTGAGTAAATATGTTCCAGCTGAATTCTTAGACCCACGTTCAATGCGTCGTCCTACAGCCCCTCATCATCACTATAACCATTTGAACGTGGCGCGTGTTGCTAAGGAAATGCAAGACTTAGGTGTTGAGGTTAATTCAGGTGGCCACGGTCAGCGTGAAGGCTTAGCGATGCACTGGGAAATTTGGATGATGGCACAAGGCGGTATGTCGCCGCTTGAAGCACTTCGTACGGCGACTATGTCACCAGCTAAAACTCTTGGTTTAGACAAGCAGTTGGGCTCGCTAACACCAGGTAAATTGGCTGACATTATCGTGGTTGATGGCGATATCACAAAAGATATCCGTATTAGCGACCGCGTTACACATACCATGATTAATGGTCGTTTGTATGATGCTGAAACCATGAATGAAATTGGTAACTACGACAATAAGCGAGAGAAGTTTTACTTCGAAAAATAAGCTGATTGCTTAGTCTCTAAATTGATTAAAAGGCCTGCGGTAAGTTTTATTTATTGCGGGCCTTTTTTATGTCTTTAGGCTCTCGCTTTAGGGAACTTCTCTGCCCATCAGTCACATTTTATTTCAAATAGAAAGCTAGACACACTCTTGCCTAAACAAGTAAATTAAGGGGTATTATTAAAAAATAAGTACTTTGGGTAACGTTATTAATAGTCAGCAATCGACTGCTACGTCAATGAATTCAAAAGCATCTGAACATCCATCAAACGCATTGCCTGCAATTGTCGCAGGGCCAATATTGCGTCACTGTGATGCGCACACGATGACCGTTTGGTTGGTTACTAGCGAGCCATTTGCTTATGAATTGAGCTTATTCAATGAGGGGCAAGCCCTCTTCCAGCAAAAGCTAAGTACCGAGCAAGTAGAGCAAGTGCCTGTTGGCAAGCATGCTTATGTGACCTTAATCACTATTAGGTTTGATGATGCGCTACCGCTGAACTCGCTGATTCATTATGACTTGGTATTGCACGGGCTAGACGACTCTTCGTTTGAGCAGCAGTCTTTGCGATTGACTGAGGCAATTCCAGATTTGCTTTATGGTGATGAAGAGTTACCTAGTTTTGCCATCAAGCCTAAAATCAATCAGCTATATCATGGCTCATGTCGCAAACCACACTTTCATGGTGAAGACGGCTTAACCCGGTTAGATAGTCAGTTGGCGAGCGCTCAGTTTAGCGCAGGTGAACGCCCTTCGTTATTGATGTTGAGCGGAGATCAAGTTTACACCGATGACGTTGCTGGCCCGATGTTAGCGGCTATTCATCAAGTGATTCAATTGCTTGGCTTGTTCGACGAAAGTTGGCAACCTGATGGCGAAAGTGACCATCCCATTACCAATAGTGAGCAGTTGTTTAGCCATCCACTAAACTACTATCATCGCGAACAATTATTACCGCACCACAGTATCAACCCAACCTTGCTTTCGAAAATATTTGGTGCTGCGAAACAACCTATATTCACGTCAGTGAATGCAAAAAATCACTTAGTCACATTATCCGAAGTGATTGCGATGTATTTACTAACGTGGTCGCCAACCCTATGGCGATACGTCGATATTACGCCTGAAACACAGGGGCAAGTGCCTGCCGAATTCGCCGCGCACTACTTAAAAGAGCACAAAGCCATTGTTGAGTTTGTTGCAGGCCTAACAGCCGTGCAAAGAGCAATGGCTCACGTTCCTGTTTACATGATATTTGATGATCATGACGTTACTGACGATTGGAATTTAACACGGGGTTGGGAAGAGGCTGCATACGGAAACAGTTTTTCAAAACGTGTGATCGGTAATGCTCTCATTGGTTATTACCTCTGTCAGGGCTGGGGGAATCATCCTGAAAAGTTCGAGCCATTCACCTCTAAACATCAGCTTTATTTTACTGGCGATGGTGTGCATGAACATGAGCAATTAGTTGATCAAATGCTGGCGTTTGATGATTGGCACTATGAATTGGCAACTAGCCCGAAAATTCTAGTGTTGGACACCCGCACGCAGCGTTGGCGCAGCGAGAGTAGGTCAGGGAAACCATCTGGGTTAATGGATTGGGAGTCTCTGACCGAGCTTCAAACCAAGCTAATAAACGAGCCGTGTGTCATTATGGTATCTGCAGCGCCGATATATGGGGTTAAGCTTATAGAAGCGGTTCAGCGAGTGTTTACTTTCTTTGGTAAACCGCTAGCAGTAGATGCTGAAAACTGGATGGCGCACAAGGGAACCGCAAATGTAATCTTGAATATTTTCAGAAATCGCAAAACTCCGCCACAGTTTATTATTCTCTCTGGTGACGTCCATTATTCCTTTGTATATGACGTTTCGCATCGATTTATACGTTCTAGTTCGCGCATCGTTCAAATTACCTGTAGTGGCATTAAGAATGAGTTTCCAAAAGCCATTATTCATACCCTAGAACGCCTGAATTACTATTTGTATGGTAGCTACTCGCCGTTGAATTGGTTTACGAAACGCAGACGGATGCGCATAAAAGTGCGAAAGCCCAGCATTAAAACAAATCATACGCTATACAATGGCTGTGGTATTGGTGTGCTGACGCTAAGTGACGACTTTAAAGATGTTGATGCAACAATCCTAAATGCGCGACATGACGTAGTACATTTTGAGCCACGTGTGGAGTACGATGAGTAGAGCGTTTAGTATTACTTCTAATATTGATGTTAAGGGTCTCAACAAATCTATTGAGTACCAAGAACTGAGAGTCATTGACTATGCCTGTTTCAGCAAAACTTAACATCCAACAAGGAAAGCGCAGCACCGCAATTTCAATTGATAAGGATGAAACGCTGTTATCAGCAATGTTGAGACAAGGCGTTGATGCCGATTACAGCTGTGAAGCTGGCGTGTGTGGAAGTTGCCAATGCACGCTGATTAGCGGTGAAGTGTCAATGATCGAAAACCTTTTTCTTACCGATGAAGAACAGGCAAAAGGCCGAATTCTTGCATGCCAAGCGCAAGCTGAAAGCGCAGACGTGTCGATAAAGCTATAGCATATTCGCGGTTTAACTAAGTGCTAGCGTGCATTTTTGCTATCGTATACTCCAAATTTTTTAATCTCAGTCAGTTAGGCACATAGGAAGCTTTATGAATGTTGATCAACTTCTTGCCGCCGCGAAGAATGCCGTAAGTGTAGCGAGCAGCGCAGAACCTTTAGTATTGTCAAAGGAATGGACGCAAGGGCGCACCGGATTTGGTGGTATTACAGCGGCTATGCTCGTCGCTGCTGCAGATACCAAGGTCGAAGATGATAAACAATTACTGTCAGTTTCTACCAACTTCGTTGGTCCATTACTTGCGAATACGCCTTTTAGCATTGAAGTGGAAGTACTGAGAGAAGGAAAAAATGTCATTCAGTTGATGGCCAGAGCGATTCAAGAACAACAAACTGTGATAGTTCAGCAGCTTTGCTTTGGTTTGCCACGACCTTCTACCATTGCAATTGAGAGTACGGTTCAGCATCAACTTTCTGCACCTGAGCACGATACCTTTTTAACAGAACACCCTGAGCTTGCTCCAGCGTTTATTCAAAACTTTGATATTGATTTGCGCAGTGGTAGCGAACCATTTGCAGGGAGTGAACACTCACATTTACATGGTTGGATGCGATTTAAACAGGCACCAGAATCATTTGGTTATCCACATGTCACTTGTTTAGTGGATGCTTGGCCGCCGACGGTGTTGCAACAGTTTTCGCAGTTTACTCCCTGCAGTACCATTAGTTGGTATCTGGAATTCGTTCAGCCTCAACCAGCGATGAAGCCAGAGCAGTGGTTAGCGTATCAATGCCATACCAACCAAGGTAGCGACGGTTATGTGCATACCCAAGCTGATATCTGGAATGAAGCGGGCGAGCTCGTGGCAATTAGTCGACAAACAGTCGCTGTATTTGGTTAATCATTTTATCGGCTAGCCATTTTATTTGCCTTGCATATCGATAAATGCTTTTTGCGCTGTAGCTTTAGTGTTTTTGTCGAAGTGCTTGGCATATATCTCTGCTAGCGCTATACGATTGCTCTCGTCTGCCAGTACTTGATTGATTTGCTCAATCACAGCTTCACCTTGAGGAGATTTAGAGCAAGCGACGTAACCGACACGAAATGGCGCTAAGCCTTCAATGCTGTAACTCGTTATTTGTGCATCACTCTCCAGCTTTGCCAGCTCTTCCTCAACCATATTCGGTAGGTCAATAAAACCAACGATCTCTTGCTGGACCAGTTGATTGATTCGTGTGTCTTTTCTCCAAGGCTGACTCTTGATAAATTGCGCAGCATGTTCTTCCATTAATTCTGCCAGTGATGTTGGGAAACGGATTAAATATCGACTATCAATGGCTATATTTCTGCTCTCATAGGAATAGGCAGCAAGTGCCGCTGCCTGATTTAAGTCTGCGGAATTGTCACTTGTCGAAGCCGCCAGTTTCATACCGAACTCTGAATTATCAAGCGCATACAATCGTTCATTTAAGTAAGCAACAGAGGGTTCTGTAAAATGAGCAAATGCAGTTCTCTCTTCGGTTTTAAATATATTAAGCAGGCATACATTAGGTTGCTTTCGCATGGCGTCAAAACCTTCTGCCACTGTGCCAAAGGCCTGTGCTAAATTGAACTGCGGTAATTTACGTTGGTAGCAAAGAGTTGCTTCCTTGTCTGCGTCAAGTAAGACAAGTTTATTGAGGTTTTCATCAAAGTACTTAAAAAATAGCTGCCAAATGATAGTGTTGTCAGACGACACTTCTGGTAGCGCCATTTTATTGATATCAACGAAGCTGTTGGTATTGGCAGTAAATATGTTTTTGTTGTAGCGATCTAATAAACGTTTGTCGCGAAAAGAGACAAACAACGCAGTACTGTTGTTGAGTTCCTTAACCACTAATGATGGCTGATTAGCATACTGATGGGCGTTATTACTGTGTGAGATAATTTTATCAACGCGACCTGAGTTTAATAATCGAATAGCAGCCGAAGAATCCTGAATGTCTTGCAGTTGAATATCTGCAATTAATTGATATGGGCCTCGGGTTTGGCCTGTAATCCCGACTTGTGGTTTGGGCTGCGCTAAACTTATTTCAAGGAATGTTGGAATATAATCAAGGCTGTAACTGGAATGTGACCAATTAGCTAACTGTTTGTTCCTAAAAGCGCTTTCGCTAGGAATCCAAATATCATGCTCAATATTGTCTTGATCACTAATTTCGACCGTGGACCCCAACGATTTTGATAATTTACGTTCATAGGCGTCAATAAGACCAAGGTTGATTTGAATGTTGCCCAACTCGAGTTTGGCGTAATAAACACGGCCTTCTGCGTTGGATACCGGAGTGTAAGACAAACCGCATATAAGGAGGAAAAGCAGAACAGCTAAGCTATATGACAACCTTGAATTCATTACAGACCTCAACAACATAGACTGGGCTATTATAACGTTTTTTTAACAATCTTCTATGGGCCCCTTTGGTACCTATAGTTGGTACATATAGGTAAGCGAAAACTCAATTAGCGGTGAACTTTATAATTATTATCTAGCAACACGCTAGCGATAGCACAATATTAGCCGCGTTAAATTGGCATTGCTTTTTAAGTGGGCAATTTAACGGGAATATTAATGTTAATTTCTTATTTGACAGCACCAAATTAATACACTACACCTACACTAATTCAAGGATGAATAGTGAAGTCAGTTTATAAACTCGGCTTCGCGGATTGAAAGGAAGCGTTTCCCTTCAAACGTGCACTCCTTAAGCTACTTGTCAAATGACACCCGTTATCGTTTCTGGTGTTAGAAACTTAGCAGCAAGGATACATAACAAATAACACAGACCTCCTCGACAACTCTTAATGATCATTAAGGGTCGTGTCGTCACAATAAAAATTTTTAGCAGTCAATCTGTTATCAAGTATTCAATGAAGGAATTTTTCTGGCACGGTAATAGTTAAAAGCCTTGTTAGGGAATAGCGCTGCTGACTTTAGTCAACTTTAGCGAGGATAAGTAAAGCCAGCCTTATTAACAGCTCATTATCATGTGATATTGAGCAAATTAACTACCCGACTGACTATAACAAAGAACAGTCGGATACATGGTGTATAACATTATGCGTGAATTAAACGTAAATGACATTGAACAAGTACATGGTGGAATGATAGTAGGAGAAGGGATAGCAGCTGTCGGTGGCGTAATAGGAATTGCTGCCGCTGCTCCGATTATTGGTACAGTGGCAACAATTGCTGGCCTTGGGGGTATGATCGGTATAGCTGTAATGGATATAGTTGATACGCTAACTAAGTAGTTAATAAAAGGAATCTCTTATGAATGATTTGACAGTTGTAGGGCTTATTATTGCTGCTCTCTTCTTCTTTATAGCTAGTGTTATAGATGGGCACTTTAACTTTCAATTTTTTAGTGTTGCTATTTTGCTAACTATAGTAGCGATAGTTTATTTTTATAAAATAAAAAACACTAAGTGACTCTACTTTAAAATTATGATTAAACCAGTAACAAATTCAATCAAGCGCTGGAAGGGTTATTTCAACACCGAAAGTAGGTTACTAAAATCGTCGCGCCAAATGACATCTGGTGCAGAAGAATCTGGCCATGGTGAAATGTGCTTCTTCACTGCATAACGCTTGTTAAATTCGATGTTATTGGTGATTAAAACCCACTGAGCTTCATTCGGCTCGTCAGCGCTACTTGCGGTGTAAACGTATAACGCTTCTCGGTTTATCGAATTCGCTAGGTTACGGGTCAAGCTTGTCAGATCTAAATGGCTGTTAGAAATATGTACTGCCAAAATACCATTGGTTTTTAAGTGAGCCTCGTATAGTGCGAACGCTTCTAGCGTTAGTAAATGCGCGGGAATTGCGTCACCAGAAAAGGCATCAAGTACTAACACATCAAATTGCAGACTGCCCTGATTCTCGAGGGCGCGTTGCAACTGTTGGCGGCCATCGCCAATGGTCACTTTTATATTCGCGGGACTGTCAGAAAGATACGTGAAATACTGCTCTGCAAAGTCAGCTACCGCAGGGTTTAATTCAAAGAAATGATAGTTATTACCAGGGCGCCCATAAGTGGCAAGTGTACCAGCCCCTAGACCGATTAAACCTACATTTAGTGATTGTTTGGCTGCCATTGCACTGATGGGTAGATAGCTTTCTAATGCCAGTGCAACACCAGTATCTGCTCTATAGTAGCTTTTTGCTACATGCCCCTGACCTTCAACAAGCGATTGCGTGCCGTGTGATGTTGTGCCATCAATCAGACGCCTTTCGGCTTTGCCATTCACCTTAGTATCAACAACAGATAGCAATCCATAGAAGTTGCGTTCGCTAGCGATTTGATGCTGTGTCAATACTTGGCTTAATTGCCAATTCAGTAATGAAATTAGAAGCGCACAGCCGTATAAACTTGTGCGTACTAATTTGCTCGATGCAAACTCACTAGCTGTATTTGCTTTTCTATCTGCTGATAAATTGATAGTGAACACGACTAAGATGGCAATCAGTGTTATCGGGTATTCGCTAAAGTCGTTAAATAGCGTTGGAGAGAGCAATGATACAAATGCACTACCAATAACGCCGCCAAGAGCAATCATAAGATAGTAAAGCGTTAAATGTTTGGCATCTGGCGAAAGCTGATAAAGTTCGCCGTGGCAGATCATACAAGCAGCAAACAAAACAAAGCTATACATTAAGACCTGTGAAACAAAGTCAAATTGGCTACCGACCACTTGCATAAAGGTGGCCATAAAGGCGCTGAGTATAAAGAACACAAGCCAGTACCAACGCACATAAAGGTTTGGCTTATGAAACGCGATAATAAATGTCACTAAGTAAAGTGCTAGAGGTAGTACCCATAAAAATGGCATAGGCGCGACGTTTTGGGTCATTGCGTTTGTTGTAGAAACAAGCGCAGAAACACCTAGTGCTGATAGCGCCAACCATAAGCCCAATTTGGCCATTGTTGGCTTCGCAACCTCTGTGGCGTCTTGTAAATTGCTAGCATTTTGCTCGCCCCTAACGTCAGGCTGTTGCTTTAATGTGAGTAAAAGTGCTGCAATCAGCAGGGCAAATGCAATAAAACCTGATGACCACATTAAAGTCTGCTGACCTAGAGATAAAATCGGTTCGAAAAGGAAGGGATAACTGACTAGTGCCAATAGCGAACCAGTGTTTGAAATGGCATAAAGTTTATAGGGGATTTTATCTTGTCGAGATTGTGCAAACCAATGCTGCACAAGAGGCCCTGTGCTAGAAAGTACAAAATAGGGGATGCCAACAGATACCATGAGTGTGGTTAAAATACTTACCGTACTTTGGTTGTCGATAGCGCCTGCAGAAACTTCAGGCGTGCTAAAAGGCAATGCAACACAGGCAATCG
The DNA here is from genome assembly GCA_022448425.1 of Thalassotalea sp. GTDB lineage: Bacteria > Pseudomonadota > Gammaproteobacteria > Enterobacterales > Alteromonadaceae > Thalassotalea_F. Next base: position 30,946 of record JAKVCY010000051.1, read on the forward strand.
CAAGTAGTAATAAATGCAATTGTTTTTGTCGTGAAAGCGTTAATTTTTGCAGTCCATGTGCGTAGGCATAACCCGCGAGTAATACCGATTGAAAAAACAGCATGCAACTGGTCCATACCGCTGCGCTACCACCGTAATAGGGAAGTATAACCTTGGCGATAAACGGTTGAACTTGAAATAATAAAAAGGCACTGAGAAAAATAGTGACGATGAACAGCATGGCAAATTCTATCAATTAATGTTGGTCGTGATTATCTAGGCATATGCTTCGAATTACTACTCTTGAAGCGAATCATTTTTGCGCTACTGTTGCCAAATTGGAAAAACTCTTTGTCTTTATGTCCATTTATTACTCAGATTAACGGCTTTTAAAATTGCCCCCCAATAAAACTCATTATAAAAATCGTTGGGGAAATCGAAATGACAAAACTTACTACAACAGTAAAAGCAACAGCCGTATCTATTGCTCTAGCTTTCGCTAGTGCATCAAGCCAAGCAGTCGAGGTACTTAATCTAGACAATAATGGCGTAAAAACTAAGGTCTCGATCGGCGGTTATGCCAAAGTCGACATTCGTCATGTTGAAGGGGATATCGCGTATCAAGATTATTGGATTGGTAACTTCCCAGGCAACCAAGCGGTGGAAACCTCTCACACTGGATTCAATGTAAAAGAGTCTCGCGTTAACGTGAAAGTGCAGCATGGTGATGTTAGCGCCTTCGTTGAGATGGACTTTTATGGCGGTGGTGGCAACGAAGTTGTGAGTAACTCGTCGAACCCACGCTTAAGACATTACATTATCAAATACAAAAACTGGACGGCAGGACAAACGTGGACGACGTTTATGCCACTACACGCGTTGCCAGAAACGCTAGATTTTGGTGGGCCTCACGTAGGTGAAGTGTTTATCCGCCAAACACAATTGCGTTTTGACTACGGTAACTGGCAGTTTGCAATCGAAAACTCAGAAACCAATGGTGATGGCGATATTGGTGCGCCATCTAGTGCTGTTGGTGTAACAGGCACGAATGCCGATAAAGACGAAAATACGCCAGACCTAATTGCTCGTTACAACCACAATGCTGATTGGGGACAACTTTCTGTTGGTGCGCTTGTTAGAAAAGTTGATCAAGGCGGTTTAGATGAAACGGCTGCGGCACTGAACATTGCTGGTAAGATTAATACTTTCGGTAAAGATGACTTTCGCTTCCAAGTCACCTTAGGTGAGGCAGGGCGTTATGTCGCTGCTGGTATGACACCGGATATCGTGACAGACCCAAGTGACCAACAAGTGAAAGTAGAGGAAACAACAGCTTATGCCGTGTCATACCGTCATTTTTGGACGGAATCTTTGCGCTCGACAGTGTTTTATGGTGCCGCGACTACAGACACTCTTGATCGTGAGAGAAGTCACTGGGGCGTGAACTTAATGAGTAACCTAACGCCGCAATTGAGCACGGGTGTAGAATTTGGTAACTATGAAATTGCCGATAAAGGCATAGAGTCTATAAATTCTAACTATTTACAACTATCAGCCAAATATAGTTTCTAATCAGCTAGCTTTGTTCCCGAGCATTTGAAAATAGAAAAGGCGCTGGTTATGCGCCTTTTTTATTTTCTGATTAACCCGTTGCTACTGCTATCAACCTTCCGTCAGGTAAAAGTATTCTTGTTTTTGAATGTAGGCTTCACGACAGTGCTCCACGAGTAAATTGAGCTTTTTGTCGGGCTGGCGTGAACGAGGGTATACGGCATAAATACCCATTAGTTTCGCGCAATAAGGGGTCACAACATTGATAAGTTTGCCGTTGAGCATATCTTCGTGCACTAGCACTTTAGGCACATAGGCAATGCCTAGCCCAGATATTGCTGCTTGTCGAAGTGAGTCCAGATTATTTGCTTGATATCGACCGTTAACCGACACAATTATTTCTTTTCCATCTCGTTCAAACGACCAACGATCTGCGCCAGTCGACTCATATTTATAGACTAAACATTGATGAACAATTAATGCTTCAGGCGATTGTGGCATGCCATTTTGTGCCACATACTTTGGACTAGCGCAAGCTACCCAATGCGAATCCATTAAGCGCCTAGCAACCAAAGATGAGTCTGGTAATGGTGCAGTGCGTATCGCTAAATCAAACCCTTCATCAAGGATATTCACCATACGGTTACTGACAAAAAGCTCCACTTCGATTTCTGGATAGAGTTGGCAAAATTCGGCGATGGCATTGCTTAACACAATGTCAGCAGACACTGCGGGTACGGTAACTTTGATCTTTCCTTTTAGTGTTTCTCCATAGCCTGTAACCGCATCTCTAGCGTCTTGCAGTGATTGTTTGGCAATTCTGGCTTTGCCATAAAGAGCGCTGCCTGCATCGGTTAGGGTGAGCTTGCGAGTTGTTCTGTAGAGCAGTTGCACATTCAGTGCTTTCTCTAGCCGACTTATCCGTTTACTCACTACGGAATTCGTCAATTCGAATTTTTCGGCTATTTTTGAAAAAGACCCCTCATCTACAACCTCTACGAATAAAAATATGTCATCAGCTTTTACCATAGTGAATTACTTATTATGTCAAAAAAGGAAAAAAACATTGTCTTTTATCAATATATATTAATAGATGGCAAAGTTGTACATTCCCGTAACTTTTCTTGTCGAAACTAGGGCCAAAGGCCTTAGATAAAAAATAATATTCAAGTTCGGCAGGGGTATTACAACATCATAAGGAGAACAAGAAATGGGGGATTTGACTCTCGGCTTGTTGGCGTTACTGCCAATTATCATTTCAGCCATCTTATTAGTCGGTTTTAGCTGGCCAGCGAAAAAAGCTATGCCAGTCGTTTTGTTTGCAACCAGTTTACTGGCTTTATTCGTTTGGGATATGTCAGCTAACCGCGTTGCTGCGTCAATTCTGCAAGGTTTAGGTATTACCGCCTCTGTGTTGTGGATTGTTTTCGGTGCGATTTTCTTACTTAATACGTTAAAGCATACACAAGCCATTCAGGTTATTCGTCAAGGCTTTACGCAAGTATCACCAGATCGCCGTATCCAAGCCATCGTTATCGCTTGGTGTTTCGGTACTTTTATTGAGGGTGCTTCTGGCTTTGGTACTCCAGCAGCCATTGCCGCTCCGTTAATGGTTGCGATTGGTTTTCCTGCGCTTGCTGCTGTACTTATGGGTATGATGATTCAAAGTACTCCAGTCTCATTCGGCGCAGTCGGCACGCCTATTGTCATTGGTGTTAACAAAAGTTTAGACACCGCAGCGATTGAAGCTCAGTTAGCGGCGCAAGGCGTGACTTGGGATCAATATCTACAGCTTATTACTTCCCACGTTGCTGTTATCCATGCAGTTATCGGTACCTTCATGCCATTACTAATGGTCATGATGCTAACGCGCTTTTTTGGTCAAAACAAAAGTTGGAAAGAAGGCTTAGAAGTATTGCCATTTGCGCTATTTGCAGGTGTCGCTTTTACCATTCCTTATGCTTTAACTGGTATTTTCTTAGGACCAGAATTCCCTTCGCTTATCGGTGGTTTAGTGAGTATGGCAGTTGTAGTGAGTGCCGCGAAGAAAGGTTTCTTCGTCCCTAAAACTCAGTGGAATTTCAGTGATAAATCACTTTGGCCTGCAAACTGGTTTGGCAAACTTGACGTTGATGCTGAAGACACCAATACACAGACTTCTACCCAAGCCTCAAGCAAAATCTCGCCTGTTGTGGCTTGGATCCCTTACCTTGTTGTGGCTGCTTTACTGGTATGTTCACGCGTGTTTGTAGAGTTCAAGTCGTTGTTGTCTGGCGTTAGCGTTGGATTTACTAACATTCTCGGCGAACAAGGTATCAGCACAGCGTTTAGCCCGTTATACCTGCCAGGTGGTTTATTGTTAATTGGTGCCTTAGTAGCCCTATTTTTACAGAGTAAATCAGGCAAGCGTGCCACTGTATTTAAAGGCGCTTTGTCAGACTCTACAAAGACGATACTCAATGCCGGCTTTGTTTTGATGTTTACGATTCCAATGGTACGTTTGTTTATTAACTCTGGCGTTAATTTATCCGACTTGCCAAGTATGCCGATGGCGAGTGCACAGATGTTTGCTAACTGGTTCGGCGATTTCTTCCCTATGGTCAGCCCGACAATTGGTGCGCTAGGTGCATTTATCGCGGGTTCTAATACGGTGTCGAACATGATGTTCAGCCAGTTCCAATATGAAGCGGCGATGAGTCTATCGATTTCGCCAGCACTTGTTATTGCAGGGCAAGCGGTTGGTGCAGCAGCCGGTAACATGATAGCCATTCACAATGTAGTTGCAGCGAGTGCGACGGTGGGGCTACTAGGCCAAGAAGGGGCGACTTTGCGAAAAACGATTTTACCAACCCTTTATTATATTTTGGCAGCTGGTGCGTTATTAATGCTGGCAGTTTACGGGTTGCAGATAACAGGCCCGCTAGTTTAGGCCTGTTCATCAACACAGAGAAGTAGTTTATGACAAACGATCAATTAATCTCACAACTTATTGCCGTGCATGGTGAGGATCATGTTGCTGTTAATGAACGCAAAGCCGAGCATTATCGCACGGGCTGGCGCTCAGGTGGCGGTAGCGCTTTAGGTGTGGTATTTCCTCAAACCTTGTATGCGTTCTGGCAAACACTAGAGCTTTGCGTTGAGGCCGATTGCATTATGATCATGCAAGCGGCGAATACGGGGCTTACTGAAGGTTCAACACCGAGCGGTGAAGACTACGATCGCGATATTGTAATCATCAATACTCTTGCAATGGACCAACTCATTGTGCTTGGTGAAGGTGAGAGAAAAGGCGAGCAAGTGGTTAGTTTTGCAGGTGCAACACTGCACAAGCTTGAAAAAACACTCAAGCCGTTTAACCGAGCGCCGCACTCTGTGATTGGCTCGTCTTGTCTAGGTGCTTCTATTGTCGGTGGTATAGCGAATAATTCTGGTGGCGCACTGGTCAAGCGTGGCCCTGCATACACCGAATTGTCGCTATTCGCGCAGGTTGACTCGAAAGGTAAACTTCACTTGGTTAATCACTTAGGCATAGAGCTAGGCGACTCACCGAAGGAGATACTGACCAACTTAGAGCACCAAAGGTTTGATGCCAATGAACTTGCCTGTGATAAAAAAGCTAGTGCGTCCGATTATCAAGACTTGCTAAGAGACATTGATGCAGACACGCCGAGTCGTTTTAACGCTGATACCAACCGCTTATATGAGTCGAGTGGCTGTGCCGGTAAACTAGCCGTTTTCGCTGTTAGGTTAGATACCTTTACGGTAGCGAAAAAAGAGCAAACTTATTACATCGGAACAAACGACCCAAGCGTGTTAACGCAACTGCGTCGAGATGTACTAGGTAACTTTAAGAACCTACCAGAGGTGGGTGAGTACATGCATCGTGAAATATTCGATGTAGCGGCTAAATATGGCAAAGATACGTTTTTAAGCATCGAAAAATTAGGTACAGATCGATTGCCAAAGCTATTCGCCCTCAAAGGCAGAGTAGATGCAACCTTGAATAAAATTCCATTCTTGCCTAAGTATTTAACCGACCATGTAATGCAATTTGCCAGTAAGTTCTTCCCTCAGCACTTACCGGAGCGCCTACTACAATACCGTGAAGATTATGAACATCACCTTATTTTAAAAATGAGTGATGGCGGTATCGAGGAAGCGAACCAATATCTGGCTGAGTTTTTTAGTCAGCATACCGACTCAAGCGGCTATTTCATCTGTGATGAACAAGAGGCGAGTAAAGCATATCTTCAACGTTTTGCGGCGGCCGGTGCTGCGATTCGCTATCAAACCCTTCATGCGAAAAAACTCGGTGATATTTTAGCCCTTGATATCGCGCTTCGACGCAATGACCCGTTGTGGCTTGAAGAGTTACCTGATGCTATCGCCGACAAAATAGATAAGTGTTTATATTACGGTCATTTCTTCTGTTACGTATTCCATCAAGACTATGTGTTGAAAAAAGGTGTTGATGGTAAGCAATTGAAAAAAGATATGCTGGCGTTACTTGATTCTCGCGGCGCTAAATACCCCGCAGAACACAATTTCGGTCATTTGTATGAAGCAGAAGAAGCGGTAAAAGCGTTCTATAGAAAGCTTGATCCAACCAATCGCTTTAACCCTGGTATCGGGCAAATGGAAAAACACAAACGCAACTGTTCATGTGGGTAGGAGGTTATGATGCGATTAAACCAATGTTATAACTTTCACGACTTCAGAAAACTTGCAAAACAACGATTGCCGGGTCCGATTTTCAACTACATTGATGGCGGTGCCGACGACGAAGTGACATACAAGCGCAACAGCCAAGCATTTGACGGGTGCGACTTGCTTCCCAGCGTGCTCACAGGCGTTGAAGATGTCGATTTATCTGTCACTGTGATGGGACAAAAATTGGCAATGCCAGTGTATTGTTCACCAACGGCATTGCAGAGGCTTTTTCATCATAAAGGTGAACGTGCCGTAGCGGGCGCTGCTGAAAAGTATGGCACCATGTTTGGCGTCTCGTCGTTAGGTACAGTCAGTCTTGAGGAAATTGCCAAGCAAGTTGATACGCCTCAGGTTTATCAGTTTTATTTCCACAAAGATCGCGGTTTAAATCGCGCTATGATGGAACGCGCAAAAGCCGCTGGTGTACAAGTAATGATGCTAACGGTTGATTCTATTACTGGCGGTAATCGTGAGCGTGACTTACGTACAGGCTTTTCGATTCCGTTTCGCTTAACACTTGCTGGCATGATGCAATTTGCGCTTAAACCAATGTGGGGCATCAATTATGTCACCCACGAGAAGTTCAGCCTGCCGCAACTTGATGCGCATATTAAGATGGGTAGTGGTACCAGCTCGATAGGCGACTATTTCACTAATATGCTCGATCCGTCGATGAATTGGCAGGATGTCGAAGAGATGGTCAAATTCTGGGATGGTGAGTTTTGTCTTAAAGGCATCATGACGGTTGAAGATGCTAAAAGAGCCGTTGATATCGGCTGTACAGGCATTGTCATTTCAAACCATGGTGGTAGGCAGCTAGATGGTTCTAGAAGCTCATTTGATCAGCTGGCGGAAATTGTTGATGCCGTTGGCGATAAAATTGATGTGTTGTTCGATAGTGGTGTACAACGCGGCACACACGTTTTAAAAGCTCTGTCGCTAGGCGCCAAAGCCGTCGGTATTGGTCGTGGCTACCTTTATCCGTTGGCTGCTGCTGGGCAGGCGGGTGTAGAACGTGCACTAGGCTTAATGGAGCAAGAACTCATTCGCGATATGCGATTAATGGGCTGCCAATCAATCGAACAGCTTTCAAAAGCAAATTTACGCTTTCGCTAATATTACCACCTAAAACGACTCTCTATTATGAAAGGGGCGCTCAAAGCTTCTCCGCTGAAGGCGTTACCTCCAAAATTCGAAGAACCTGCTAAATTTAAAGTAGTGACAAATCAGATATAAGTGTCATTGCGATGAATTTAGTAGACTCTTTTTATACTTATTTCGATATCTTCGGTAGCAAGTACAATTACTTGGTGGATGTGCATAACTCGGCACTAGTGTCAGAGCATGACTTAATTAACGCCAATAATCAGTTTCTTACCGACTTAATTAATGCCCATGCAAAATCAGGCTTGCTTAGCCAATATGTGAGCCTAAATAGCGATTTGTTTGAACGGAAGATGTCTTTCTTGTTTGGCAATATTGATTTGATGCGGGAAATCATCAAGGTTGGCTCAAATATCTCAGACTACTTCGGTTATTGTGCGTTTTGCTCTGATTCGGTAGATATTTCCGAGGGTTTTGCTTTGGTCATCGATCGAAACAGCTTGGCGTTTCCTCACAGCGATGTCCAAGCTATGTCAGATCTTATCTCTCGTAACATTCGCTTTAGTAAAGTTGTTTACGTCTCCACAAATTACGACCCATCCTATCAGCTACCTACGTATTCCTTGTTCGGCGTGAACTTTAATATCGTGCCAGCAGAAGGGAAAAAGTACCCGTTTGTTGAGTTTTAGCAAGTCTTATTTAGCAAACGTTGCCACCTTTTAAAAGCTTCTGAAAGTGCATTAATTCCATAAATAGACCTAATTTAAAATTAGGAAAGTCCCCAAAGTACATTAGTCCTAAAAGTTCTACATTTGATCGCTTGTCACTTCTTTACAGTATTAATTGGCTGTAATGTAATCGATGATAAGAAATTGAATTTTTTTGCAATAACAACAATACGTCTAAAGCACTAAACGTATTAGTGTTAAAAGCATTAGTATCAAGGCATTAGTATCAAGACATAGGACTCTTATGAAAATTAAATCGCTTCTATTCATGGTTGGCGCTTTGTGCATATCACAAGCAGCTGTCGGCCAAGCATCAGATATCATTATTGACGATCAGACTGGTGAAAAAGTTAAGCTTAGAGAAGACGGTCGAGGCGATCGTGTCGTAGGTGCTCCTTGGGCCACTCGTTCACCTGTGCTTGCCGTTAATGGTATGGCCGCAACTTCTCACCCGCTAGCGACACAAGTGGCTATCGATGTTCTTCAAAATGGCGGTACTGCAATGGATGCAGCAATCGCAGCCAACGCTGCTATTGGCTTGATGGAGCCAACGGGTAACGGTATTGGCGGCGACCTTTTTGCGATTGTTTGGGACCCAAAAACACAAAAGCTTCATGGTTTAAATGGCTCTGGTCGTTCTGCAAAAGGTCAATCGCTGGCGCAATTAAAAGCCAAAATTGGCGATGTATCACAAATACCAAATTGGGGAACACCACCCGTAACGGTGCCCGGTACTGTTGACGCGTGGTTTGAGCTTCACGGGAAGTTTGGCAAGTTACCAATGGCTGAAAACCTTGCTCCGGCTATCAAGTATGCGCGCCAAGGTTTTCCTGTGACCGAAGTTATTGCCTACTACATGGACATTTATCAAAAACGTTACGAACGACTTCACAAGGCGGGTGAAATCGAAGAAATTGCTAACTATCAGGCAACTTTCTTAATTGATGGTAAAGCACCTTTAGAGGGTGAGATTTTTAAGAATCCAGATCTCGCAAATACCTTAGAGAAGATTGCGAAAGGTGGTCGAGATGCATTCTATAAAGGCGACATTGCAAAAACGATAGACGCTTACTTTAAGCGCATTGATGGTCCTATTCGCTATGAAGACTTTGCAAGTCACTCAAGTACTTGGATTGAGCCAGTATCGGTCAACTATCGTGGTTATGACGTTTGGGAATTGCCGCCGAACGGTCAAGGCATTGCAGCGCTGCAAATGCTGACCGTACTAGAAAACTTCGATTTACAAAGTATGGGACACAACAGCGCTGACTACCTACACGTAATGACCGAAGCGAAGAAATTAGCGTTTGAAGACCGCGCTCGCTTTTATGCCGATCCAGCTTATCAAAACATTAATTTAGATTATTTGTTGTCAGAAAAATACGGCAAGGCACGCTCGCAGTTGATTGATATGAAAACCGCTGCTACAAAGGTTGAACATGGTGACCCTAAACTGATTGAAGGGGATACCATTTACCTAACCGTTGCTGATTCAAACGGCATGATGGTGAGCTTGATTCAGAGCAATTACCGCGGTATGGGAACAGGGCTTGTTGCAGACGGATTAGGGTTTATTTTCCAAAACCGTGGCGCGCAGTATTCATTAACGGAAGGACATCCGAATGTTTATGCTGCGGGTAAGCGTCCTTTCCACACGATAATTCCAGCTTTTATCACTAAAGATGACAAACCTTACATGAGCTTTGGTTTAATGGGCGGCGCGATGCAGCCACAAGGTCATGTGCAAATGGTCACCAATATTGTTGATTTCGTTATGAATGTTCAGCAAGCGGGCGATGCGGCGCGTTTTCACCACAAAGGTTCTACGTCGCCAACATGGGAAGGACGTATGAAAGACGGTGGTACGTTAGAGTTGGAAAGTGGTGTGCAAGCAAGTGTGGTGAGAGAGCTACAAAAACGTGGTCATAAAATTCATATCACGAGTGGCCCATTTGGTGGTTATCAAGCGATTTTGAAAGACCTTAACACTGGTGTGTACCACGGCGCGAGTGAAATGCGTAAAGATGGACAAGCGCAAGGCTATTAGACACTTAGCCATGTATCACTTAGTCATGTAATAGCAGAGAATAAAGAAACAGATACAACGTTAATTATTGATGTATCTGTTTCTTTTATAAGCTTGTAAATACTAAGCTAGTTAGCTGGCTTTACCCACAGAATACCAACCTCAGTATCTGTAACTGCCACACTCGCACCCGCGGGTATTGGCTCTTTCGATTTTACCTGCCATTGAATGCCAGACATTTTGTGCGTTGTGGAAGAACCTGCCTCGATTCCCTCAGTAATCACAAACTCCATTCCAATAAAGTCGTTTTTTACATTGTGCGTATCTTGGCGGTTTTGGAAGCGTTTAAGCGGTTTCCATAAGATAAGTGCAAAAACAGTGGTACAAATTGCCATGGTTAGTAATATCGGCATTAATTGCACTGGCATGGTCCCCGCGTAAACTAAAATACCTGTTACAACCGCGGCAAGCCCGACAAATGTAAGTATGAAGGTTGAGAAACCTAGCAGCACCACTTCGATAATCAGTAGCACTAGCCCAAGAGTGATGAGGGACTCTCCAGCATTGTTAGTAATAAATTCCATATCTACTCCCTATGCCTTAAGACTTCTGATTCATCACATTTAAAATGCTGGTCGCTTGTGCAACAAGTGAACCTGCTTCTGTCGCATTATCTGGCAATAGCACCACAGTCGAGTCTTTCGCGATAGCTTCTTTTGCGCCAATCGCTTTAGTGGCAAGCTCTAATTCAACCGCTTTTTGACCTTCTTGTGTCGCTGCTTTTTCACCGATTTTTTCAATCGCTTCAGCTTGTGCTGTCGCTACTTTGATAATCGCTTCAGCTTCACCTTCAGCTTTGAGCACTTGTTCACGTTTATCTGCTTCAGCAGCCAGAATCTTAGCTTGCTTTTCACCTTCAGCTTTGTTTATCTCTGCTTGTTTCAAACCTTCAGACTCTAATACCGTTGCGCGCTTTTCACGTTCTGCTTTCATTTGCTGCTCCATCGCATTCATTACAGAATTCGGCGGCATAATGTCTTTAATTTCGTAACGCAATACCTGCACACCCCAAGTACTGGCAGCTTCATTAATCGCAGTTACAATCGCAGCGTTGATAGCATCACGTTCTTCGAAGGTTTTATCTAACTCCATTTTACCTATTTCTGAACGCATAGTGGTTTGCGCTAATTGAGTTACGGCAAAGTTGTAATCGTCGACGCCATATGTCGCTTTTTGCGGGTCGAGTACTCTGAAATACAGCACGCCATCTACCGTCAGCGTAATGTTGTCTTTGGTGATCGCGCTTTGGCTAGGTACGTCAACTGCTTGTTCTTTGAGGGAACGGTCTGCGCTGATTTGTTCGATAAATGGTACTAAGAAGTTTAATCCTGACTCGAGCGTTCGAGTGTATTTGCCGAAGCGTTCAATCACATAAGCGCGATTTTGAGGTACAAATTTGATACCGCTTTTTAGTACCACTAGCACGAAAACCAGTAGTGCAAATTGCACGGTAAAAACGTAATTTAAAATAATATCCATTAGTTATCCTTGTTTTACTATGTAAGTTAAGTTCCGTCTGTGTCGCGTTCAGTCGTTAAAAACTTAGCAACTTCCTAACCTCTAAAATAATCTAATATTGTTGCTATTGAAACTTTTACTGGCAGTGGCTTAAAAAAATTTTTACCCCTTTTGCTGATTTCCCTCGTCCTCTCATTGAAAGCTGATTTATTCCAAGCAGATATTCAGCTTTGTATGACCAAAAGAGGAGAGCGGAATGAAAAGATTATTGTTAGCTACACCGATTGCTTTGTTAGCCACATTTGGCCTATTTGTATTTATGAGCCTTTTGATCGCCAGTGAGGACGTAAGAGTAGATATCGTGGAGAAAACGGTTCCGGTTGAAATTAGTCAAACACCGCCCGATCAAAAGGTATTTGAACGTCCGCGAAAATTAGTCGAACCAGCGCCACCAAAACCAAGACCGGTAGCGCAACGAGTAGCAGCAGATCCCGCTGATACCGAAATAGGTAGCTTTCCTGCGCCGAAAATGGCGATATCCAATACCGGATTATCACAACCTGCGTTTGCAATCGGCGGTGATCGTGAATCTCGACCTATCGTGAGAATTCAACCTCAATATCCGGTAACTGCCGCGCGAGATGGCATTGAAGGTTGGGTGCAATTGGCGTTTGATGTGAATGAATTAGGTGGCGTTATTAACATCCGTATTATAGATTCGTACCCTAAGCGTATTTTTGACAAAGAAGCGAGAAAAGCGCTGAGAAGATGGAAGTATCAACCTAGAGTGGATGAAGGTAAGGCAATGATTCAAAAGGATATGTTTGTACAGTTAGATTTCAAAATGGATAACAATATATAGATTATGCTAGCTGCAATTAGAGGGTGGTATACCGCCACCCCTGAAAACTTGTTAAAGAGTTACGTGAAAACCAGTAACCCTAAGCACCTTGACGCCATTGTTAGGCAGTTCAATAGTGATGTTTATCACTACCTTTGCATAATTGTCTGATGCGGAACTGGCAAAGGACTGCCTACAGAAAACTTGGTTAAAAGTGATGAACTTAACCGACAAGCATGAATTGCCTAAAAATGTGAAAGGGTGGCTGTTCGTGGTTGCTCGTAACGTGCTTATTGACGAGTTTAGACGCAATAGCAAGTACCAGAGTGAACCCTTCAATGACTTTTACACCAGCGACGGAACTCTGGAAGAACGTATCTGTGAGCTCGACAAGTTGAGCCGCTTTAATTTACTGATAGAGACTATGCCATTCGTTCAACGTGAGGCGTTTATACTGCAACGAGAAGATTTTTCCGTTGAACAAATTGCTGACATTACAGGAGTCAATTATGAAACTGTGCGCAGCCGACTACGCTACGCTCGTAAGTTTTTAAAGGCACATTTGGAGGCCTCAAATGAGCAATAAAAACTTTGACGATGAATTAGCAAATTTATATCAGCAGCGCAGGGCTAATATTGATGCACCTGAAGTAGACTTATCACGCATAAAGCAACGTAAACAATACCCGTTTATGAAGTGGGTTATCGCTTCAATTACAGGCGGCTTGGCTTCCTTTGGTATTTTTGCGTACGTGAATTATCTTGCGTCGAATCATACTAATGTTACCCCAGTAACCTCTGTTCCTATGCAGACGACAACGGTTATCTTGGCTCCCGCCAAAGAAGACACTAAAGTAGCTATTCCCCTGTGACTCCGGTTCAACCTTTACATGAGTTGCCTGAAACCAGTCGAGTAGAGGACACAAGTGCAGTAGCACCAGAACAATCACAACTAGCGCTGGAGATCGATACCTTTGAGGTTCAGGCTACGCCACCTTCAGATATCGCCATTTCGGAGATTGCCAAGCCAAGTGTTGAGTACAAACCGATTCGACGAGTGATGCCGAAATACGACAGAGAGAGTCGCTTAAACAAGAGCACTGGCACTGTAAGATTAAGCTATCGCGTTGACAATAACGGGAGTGTTTATGATGTTCAGGTGTTGGAAAGAAAAGCGACCAGAGGGTTAGTAGTGTCGTCTCAAAAAGCCATCAAGCAATGGCAATACGCACCGAACTTAGACATTGCACGCCCACTAGAGGTTGTTTTTGAGTTTCAACTGTAAACTCTATTATTGCTTTGATTTTGCTTCCTTGTAGTTTGATTGGTAAGCAGTAAACCCTCGGTTTGGGCAGAAAGTGTAGTTGTTACCTTGGTTACGCTTTTTGCCTTCACCTACAACCCATCCAAAAGTAACGCAGTTGTCGGGGGCCATTTAACTCAATAATTTCAATGCGGGTAGGACGTTTAGAGGGGGAGGTGCGTACTTCGCCTTGCTTCCAATAACCTAAGGGAAACTTGCTGCCCAATCCATCGTAGAGTCGAGTTCCCCAGCGTTTACGCTTATCAAATATTCTCACCATTCCATCGCGAGAATTATTGATAGTGAAGTGTGACTCGACTTTTTCACCGCGAATACTGAACGTTCGAAGATAGTAAGGTATCTGCTCACCAACCCAGTCAGTTTGAGTATTATTGCTCTCAGTTAGCATCGGCCCAGAGAGCTTAACAGGGTCGCAAGGTCTATCTCTGATTATTACCTTATAACAAGCAGTTGTTTGCGCCTCTTTCATTGTTAGCTCATGCTTGCCATCCCATTGGGCACCAGTAAACAGCTCGACAGGAATAAAGCGTTGTTTAGTTTCAGCGTTGTTTGCTTTGTTCCAAACGTTTGCTTGGTCTGCTGCGGCTGAAAAGTTGAAAGTTATGGCACTCGATAAGGTCAGAATTAAGAGTGTTGCGCTTCGTATTTTCATGGCGTTCAGTTCCATTGCATCAATCGTATTTCCCAATGGAGTTTTTATCACTTGCTGCGCTATAAAGCTGTAAACAAACGAAACAAATTGTTTTTAAAAGACTTTACAGCACGACAAACCAAGCTAGCAACTACGCGACCATGCACGCGACCAAGGAGCACGCTAGCTTTTATAAATATTCTTCACTCGCATCATAGGTACTGGGTTCAAGGGATGACGGCCTAGTTGTATAAACGTAAATCGCATTAGTGTTTTATGAAAACCCGCATTTGGAATGGCAGATTTTACTGCTTTAACGAATGAACGACTAACCCCGTTCTTAACAAGCCCCAGTGAAAAATCGACTAAATCGGCTTTTCTAAATACCTCAGCAAGTTCAGCATATGGGCCTTCGTATTTGCCAGTGCGATAATGCATGTCGATGATCACCTGAATTTCATCTTTCCACTCGTCTAAACCATTTGCTGTTAGCCATTGATGGCAGTCTTGGTAAGAGAGAACAAGGTAATTAACTCTGTCATATGTTCAAAGCGCAATATCATGAAAAGCCGCGGCAATTTATAGCTTCTTGTTGTCTTCATCGGAAATATCAGGTAGCAAGTAGTGACAGAAATTAAGCATTCGAGTGACGTGATTTCTATAACCGTCAAAATCACCTTTAATAACTTCTCTAAACTCAGACAAAATCTCATCAGTCAGCGGAAAGCTGTTAATAACCTTCATGGTGTACCCTCATCAATTAACTTACAGGCACATTATAGTTGTGTGAAATCTGCCCGAAATGGCTATAATGGCAGATAACAGTACTATTCGGCCAAGGTGCTATGTTAAGCCCAAATACTCCCTCAACAGAAGTGTTTTTCAGCAAGAAGCCTTTCCTATTAAAAGTACTGTGTTAGGCAAAACAATATGGTTGAAGTCGCCGTTATTGCTTTTGAAGGTATTAGCCTCTTTCATTTATCTGTACCCATTGCCATTTTTGAAGACGCAACTCTCAACGATAATAAGCTATTCAAGATAACCGTTTGTGCTGAATCCGCTGGGCACTTGCGTTCTGCCAACGGTCTGGCATTCGACAGCCAAAGTGACATTAGCGCAATTGAAACGACCGACGTCATTATTGTGCCTAGTTGGGATCCAAGTACGCTCCCAAGCCAGAAATTACAGCTGCAGCTTAATGAGGCATCAAAAAACAACAAGATGATTGTAGATTGATGCGTTGGCGCCTATGCGCTGGCATACAGTGGCCTGCTTAATGGCAAACGAGCGACCACACATTGGAAATATGCTGAGGATTTTGCGACAAGGTTTCCACACGTGACCTGTGATACAAACCCACTCTATATCACCGAAGGACATGTGAGCACATCGGCGGGCAGCGCTGCAGCAATTGACTGCTGTTTGCATTTAGTAAAGCACTTTTACGGCGTGAAAGTAGCTAACAAAACCGCGCGAGTGATGGTGTCATCACCTGAACGAACTGGCGGGCAGAATCAGTATATTGAGACGCCAACGATTGATAGGCCAAGTGATGAACGAATCGCCTAGCTTATCGATACCATTATTGAGAATATCGCCGAAGATTACACGTTGGAAAGTGCCGCTGAATATTGCATGATGAGCGTTCGTAGTTTCAGCCGACACTTTAAAGCAGCCGATGGCATAAGCTTCACTGCGTGGTTAATTAACACAAGGCTTAACAACAGTGTGGAGCTCTTAGAATCAACAAACTTGTCGATTCTGGAGATAGCTGAAAAGGCGGGGTTTAGCTCCGAGCAAATATTCCGTAAACACTTCAAACAGCGATACGACACTAATCCGATGGCGTGGCGAAAGTTGTTTAACGGTGCTGGTGAGTAGATATCTTCAACGATAACAGAATTCCCTGCGTCGATATTCATACTCCGATATTACGGTTAGCTTATGACCGGAAAGTTCGTTTTTCTGTAGGCCTAGTCTAGACTTATTTAGAGATTGTGTTCCTTTTGCAGTTTTAGATTGTTTTGTTTTTGATCGTGAGGAGTAACAATGAAGCGGTGGCTTATCGGTTTTCTTTGCCTAAGTTGTCTATTTGATTCGATTGCAGAGATACAAATCCCTATTCGTGACGACGTATTGGCGAATTATGCAAAATTCGTAAAGGATAGAGATGTTTATGGTATTCGTGATTTTCGCAGCGAATTCATCCGTCGCGATGTTGTCGATATGGTTATAGCCCAACAAGCGTTGAAGCTAGGTGGGTTTGATGAAACGTTTAGGTATTGGCCGGATCGTGCAAATTTCCGTAATGCACGGTTATTACAAAAAGGTGAACTGTTACTGAGCTTTGACTCTTATTGGCTAGAGGATGCAAAAGCGATGGAAGCCGATGTTTATATCTCCTCGCCGATTATCCGAAATGGAGAATACCACGCAGGCATATTTGCTAGCCCTGAACACCCTTCAATTTTTTCTTTGAAGTCCCTCTCTGATTTTCAAGACTACACTGGTGTATCAACACCTATATGGCGGACTGATTGGCAGACTTTGTCTGACTTACCCCTCAAGTCTTTGTTTCGTGAGGATGAATGGGTTAGTCAGGCAAACTTGGTATCGAGAATGTTAGTTGACTTTATGATGATGCCGTTTTCATCTGACGGTAAAGATACTTATCAACTTGAAACAATTAGACTGCGGAGTGTTCCTAATGTTGCTTTATTACTTAAAGATAGCAGACACTTTGTTATCAGTAGGCACCATCCTCTTGGCAAGGCCGCTTATGACGCTATTGAAAGCGGATTGAAACAGCTTCGTTCGGAAAAACGCATTGTAAGTGCATATAAATATGCCGGTTTTTTGATTGATACTAGTAAATACAACGTTCTGAATAAGTCTTCTACAACAGAGCCTTGCAACCACTAATGTTTGTTATTAAAGGATTTTCCTGTCCTATGTTGCGCAATTGCAGCGATGCAGTTTAACCAGTGACAAATTCAAAAATTGTGGGGCCTGTACAAATGTATCTTGGATAACCTAAATCTTTCAAAACTTGCATTCAAATGAAAGTCTTAAACAGCTAAAGTTTTCGTACAAAAGGCAACGCTTTTTATATCTCAATTTATAACTTTTTGTTAACAAATAAAGGGTTGAAGATTGGTGTAATACACCTATACTGGTTTGAAGTAATAGGAAGTTACGAAGGAACCGCAGGTGAAATGGATTTTATGTTTGCTGGTAAGCGCAGTGCTATTGTCGGCACCACTATATGCTACTCCGCAATATACAGAAGCAGAATGCATTCTTGTCAAACAGCAAGTCGCTGACTACAAGCGCAGACTGGGCAATAGTTCAGTTTATACCATTCAGTCAAAGGCAAGTTTTGATAAACACTGCCAAAATCCGATTCAACAAACCGCTCGTTTGTCTGAGCCCCAACCCAGCCAATTAACGGATATACAAAACGTTGCTACTGCCAATCATGTCGCCAATGTCTTTTTGCCAACTAAAAGTGTTGGTTTAGCGGCAAAACCTGCAGAACCGCCGTCAGTCCTCACATCTATGCTGAAGCCTATGCTGCCGATGCTGATTCTGGCTTTTTTAGGATCTCTAGCACTTGCATATTTCAAAAAGAAATTACCTCAAATAAAAGGTCGCATGGGTGAAAACCTCGTCATCAAAGCCTTAGAAATGCATCTAGACCAAGACGAGTACAGCATTATCAATGATGTCACTTTACCTCTTGAAGATGCTGGTAGCACGCAAGTAGATCATATTGTTGTTTCTCGATTTGGCATTTTTGTGATTGAAACAAAGAACATGAGCGGCTGGATCTTTGGTAATGAAACCCAAGCCAAGTGGACACAAACCATTCATCGTTCAAGACACTATTTCCAGAACCCGCTACGACAAAACTATAAACACACTAAAACGCTTTCTGATTTGCTGGATTTGCCACACGAGCTTTTTCATTCCGTTATTGTATTTACTCGCAATGCAGAATTGAAAACTAAACTGCCTGACAACGTCGGTCATTTGGACGAAATGGCGAGTTATATCAAAGCGTTTAGTGAAGAAACTGTCACTTATAAGCTTAAGCTGCGAGTGATAAAACATATTGAAGTAGTGAAGTTGAAACAGGGTAGAAAGACAAATAAACAGCATGTTGATTACTTAAATAAAAAGCAAAGCGACAGAATGCCTTCTTAGTTTATTTATAAAGTTTATTTATAAAGTATAAGTCTAATTTGCTAGACATTAGAAGTTTCTCGAGAGATGAGAATATCGGATAATATTCTCATTCCCGAATAGATTCTCCACAAGCCAAAAGTGAGTACTGTCGTTAGCCTTATCTACTCACTTTTGACATAAAAAATCGTTTTCTTTTCGTCCTTATTTCTGAGGATTACTCAGTCATTTGGTTCTCACTGCCATAATCGCGAATAACACTACCAACCCTTATTCTGAAATGCTTAAACAGCGCTTCTTTTCCTTTCTTTTGTGCCGCTTGATGTTCCAAGTTTTTCTTCCATTGCATGATCGCGATTTCGTCTTGCCAGAATGACAAAGACAAAAATGTATCTGGATCGGATAGGCTTTGAAAACGCTCTACAGATATGAAACCGTCAATCTTCTCAAGTGTGCTTTTCAATGTCTGTGCCATTTCAAAATATAGTGCTTTTCCTTCTTCATTAGGTGTTACCTCGAATATCACAGCTATCATACTTTCTCTCCTTGGGCGTCTCGTTTGTAGGTTGATGGCACCACTTTTAGGAATGACCTTTTCTCACTCAATATAAATTTCTCCTCTTGGGCAAATTGAAAGTTCTTTTTGCCCAGATCCGACTTGCGTAGTCTGCTCCTATAACTTTCATAAGCTGCTAAGGAGTCAAAGCTAATTAGTCCATAAGCGGTATTGTTTGTGCCTTCGTGAGGTAAAAAATAACCCAATAGCTCACCACCACATTCGGGGATAATTTTGCTCCAGTTTTCAGCATATTGCTCAAACAGAGCTAATTTAAAAGGGTCGATTTGATATTTTATAAAACAGGTGATTTTCAAAGTGATTGTCTCCATTTCAGTTTTTTGGCAGTCTACTTGTCCTAAATTTTGATGCTTCGATGGCGATCGAACTGTTAAGGAGAATTGAGTGGAACCAAATATTGCTTATATAGGAAACTTAATTGGAGATACCGCTCGGTCCAAAATGCTAATTGCCTTGATGAGTGGTAAAGCTTTGACGGCGACAGAGTTATCACTTGAAGCTGATATTACTCCTCAAACCGCAAGCAGCCACTTGATGCAGTTGATTAAAGGTGACTTGTTAGTCGTTAGGAAACAGGGGCGCCATAAATATTTTCAACTTAAGAATAGCCAAGTTGCCGAACTTATTGAGCAGATGCTTAACATTAGTGCAGCTTTAACAAGCGCAACCATTCCCACTGGCCCTAAAAACGAGAGACTGAAAAATGCTCGTATTTGCTATGACCATCTAGCCGGTGAGTTAGGAGTTAATTTACTTGATGCTTTGCTGGATAAAGGTTTGCTAACTGAAAATGTCATTGAGCTTAATTTGACGGAGAAAGGCCAAGACTTTTTTACCGAGATAGGCGTTGATTTTAATACTTTGAACAACCACCGCAGGCCTATATGTAAGGCATGTTTAGATTGGAGTGAAAGACGAAGCCATCTAGCTGGCAGCTTGGGGAAGTGGATATTAAACGATGCGATAAACCGTGGCTGGGCAACGCAAGATTTGGATTCGAGGGCACTTCAGTTTAGTGCACAAGGATTGAGTGCTTTTAAGAAAAGGTACGGCATGTAAAACAACTTGTAGGTACACATTGTTGATGTATGACCATAATGTTTGTTTTAGTCTATTGCCAAATGGGTTAATTCGATATGAATTTCGAATTAACCCAATGGCTTGATATGAAGTGGGACTATTAATTGTCTTTAGTCTTTGACCTCTTGTTAGGCTGAGCCTTCCCAGATTTTTCTCTCTTCTCAGCGATAAATTCAATGGCTGAACCTTAGGATCAGGTAAGAACATTTGACAAAATAGACCTGCTGTTAATGCAATCCCTTTTCGCTTCTTAGTTAGTTGATTTAGAACTCGAAAAAGCAAAATTAGGAATAAAAAACCTAGCCAAATTAGTATTTGCGTGAACGTATAAAAAGAAAGTTCCATTATTTTCCTTCCAATAAATGTGGCAAGCTATAGCGCTGGAATAAACAATTAATTGATAGAGAAAATAGGGCGAAGCGAAGCTATATAGTGTTGATAGGAAATGATTTCAATAAATGTTTTTATCTGACTTTGTAACAAGATACAAGTTTATAAAAATGCTACGCGCACTATCGAAGAAAGCATTTGTGCTTCAAACTTTGCCTGCCATATTCACGAAATGAAAATACGTATGAAACGCTCCTATTAGTTAGCAAGAAATAAAGACTTAAATTGTTGGGGAGACACTTTAAACTGGCGTTCAAAAGCACGCCTGAAACCGTCATAACTTTTAAAGCCTACGTTTAACGCAACACTTTTTAAATGAGTAGGATTATTCAGTATCAACTCCTTAGCTATATTCATGCGATACTTTTCTACAAAAGCTGCTGGAGCCTCTCCTGTTTCTTGCACAAACAGACGGTGTAACTGTCTTTCACTCAAACAAGCCTTATCAGCTAAGGCGTTTACAGATAAATCTTGCTCTAAGTTATTGCTGATATGTTCGATAACGCTAATGATCACTGGGTTTTTACTATGCTGAGCAGACAAAATATCCGAAAACTGCAATTGAGAGCCCGAACGCTTTAGATAAACAACCATAGCTTTAGAAACCTGCATGGCAACCTCTTTACTAATATCTTGCTCAATTAAATGCAAACTCAAATCAATGCCAGCAGTAACGCCAGCAGAGGACCAATACTTACCGTCTTGAGTATACAACTCATGTTCATCAACATTTAATGCGGGGTAAGATTGCTTTAATTTCTCTGCATACGCCCAATGAGTCGTTATATTAAGGGACTTTTTTTCACTGCACTGAGCAAGTAAAAATGCGCCGGTACAAATAGATACTACTCTTTTCGCTTGTTGAGCAACTCTCTTTAGCTCTTGACTCTCGTCATTTGTTAACGCTAAAAGCCGTGCCCCTTTGCCACCGGGAATAACTAAAGTATCGATTTCATCGAGTTCATGAATAGTAATATCGGGGATGATTTGTGTGCCAGCTTCCGATCTGATGACTTCTGTTGAAAAACCGCATAATGACAACCCATAAAAGTTATTACTGACGCAATTAGCTTCGTAAAATGCGGTTTGAGGGCCTGACAAATCAAGCAGTTCTATACCTTCAAACGCTAAAAAAACAACTTTATGCACAGACGACCTCTCTTAAAAAATATGACGAGAAAAATGTAACCATTTCGCCAAAAACATATATGACGTACAACAGCCACTAATTTTTACGCCTCTTTTTATTGGCTTTTAATTTTCTTCCTTAAGCTTTTTAAGCATTGCTTTAGTCTGCCTAGAAGAGGCAAATAAAACCTCAGATGGCTTATTTCTTACCGCTGCATTTACTTGCAAATAAATTGCACCGTAATCAAAAACCATAGTAGGCGCACCGTATGTTTCAGTCATTGCATTGTTGATGTGTTCTTTTTCAAGTTCAGGAATTAAGATCCAAATCAAATCTAATTGATCATCTTGAAAAACCAATTCAACAGACCTTGGTTTACCTGCATAGTAGAAGCCTTCACAATCAATTTGTTTTTGGCTTAGTTTCGCAAGGGGACCTGTAATAGGGAAGATGTCTCTTTCTTCTATTGACTTACATACCTTTAATGCCTCTTTCTTAATATATCCAACGCTTTCACCCAGCACAAAATTTTCAGGTTTTGAAACTGAATAACCTGCGGCATTAATTTGATTATGTGGAACATTACCCTGCTTGTTTATCAGTGGTTCAGCATTCAAACCCAAAGACAATGATAGTAAAAATAAAATAAATACGACGTGCTTATATCTCATGATTAACAACCTCATTTTTAAAGTTAACAACCAATTGCTGTACACATGTTCATGAATGAATCACGCAACTCTAGTTTAAAAAAGTATATCCGTGCTCCAAAAGACATATACGACACATATGCGACCAAATCAGACATATTGGCTCGCCAGTCCTATCTATTCACTTTTGGAATAAAAAATCGTTTTCTATTCTTTTTCTTTTTTGCTGCGCTTGTCTATCCTACGCTCATATTTTCAAATGGGCGAAGTATCTCATGCTTTCTAATCAGCAAAATGTTAATCAAGCCAATGCTGGCACAGCGTTAGACGCGAGTCAGTTGGCGCAGTTGCAGCAATTAATCCAAGGTTATTCTCCGCTACAGTTAGCGTGGGCGAGTGGTTATTTAGCAGCAAAAAGCGAAATGAACCCTGTTGCTAGTGCAGTCACCGCGGCTACAGGCACTCAGGTGAGTGCTACGCTCACTATCTTATATGCCTCACAAACAGGTAACGCTAAAGGTGTAGCTTCACAATTAGCGGATAGCGCTAAAGCGGCGGGTATTACTGTAAACCTTAAAAACGTTGCTGATTACAGGCCGAAATCACTTAAATCAGAAACGCACGTACTTATTGTCGCTAGTACCAACGGTGAAGGCGAGCCGCCTGATGATGCAATTGAATTCCACGAATTCTTAAGCAGCAAAAAAGCACCTAAGTTAGATGGTGTGAAATACAGCGTGCTAGCACTAGGCGATAGAAGCTACGAGTTCTTCTGCCAAACTGGTAAAGACTTCGATGAGCGTTTTGCAGCGCTTGGCGCAACGCGCGTTGCTGAACGTGTTGATTGTGACGTTGATTACGATGCAGAAGCAGGTGCTTGGGTAACGTCAGTCGTTGAATCTCTGAAAGATGAATTAACAGCTGAATCTGCTGGTTTAGCGCCTGTTGTGCCATTGCCAGTTGGCGGCGACGTTGTTAGCCAATACAACAAGCAGAATCCGTATGCGGCAGAACTTTTAGTAAGTCAAAAAATCACGGGTCGTGATTCAGCTAAAGATGTTCGTCATATTGAAATTGATTTAGGTGAGTCAGGACTTACTTACCAAGCGGGTGATGCGTTAGGTGTTTACTTTGAAAACGACACTGCGCTGGTAGACGAAATTCTAGCGAGCTTATCACTTACAGGTGAAGAAAAAGTTACTATTACTAAAGCTGGCGAAGCACTTCAATTAGGCCTTAAACAAGCGTTTGTTGAAGAGTTAGAAATTACGCAAACGCCATTGAGCTTTGTTGAATTTTGGGCACAGCATTCAGGCGATAAAAAGTTAACAGGTTTAACTGAAGACAAGGCGGCCTTACGTGAGTACGCAGCCAATCATCAAGTAGTCGATGTGATTAAGTCTGCTGTTTTAGCCACTGATGCGCAGTTGCTTGTTGATAACTTACGAAAAATTACGCCACGTCTATACTCAATCGCTTCAAGCCAGAATGAAGTGGAAGAAGAAGTTCACTTAACGGTTGGTGTTGTGAATTACCAATTCGACGAAAGTCAGCGTTTTGGTGGTGCATCAGGCTTCTTATCTCACCGTTTAGAGGAAGGTGGTGCGGTTAAAGTCTTTATTGAACACAACGATAACTTCCGTTTGCCAGTTAACCCTGAAACACCTGTGATTATGATTGGTCCAGGTACTGGTGTTGCGCCATTTAGAGCATTCATGCAAGAGCGTGAAGCAACTGATGCAACTGGTGATAACTGGATGTTCTTTGGTGACCAAACCTTCACGCAAGACTTCCTTTACCAAGTTGAATGGCAGAACTACTTAAAATCAGGTTTGTTAACCAAGATGGATGTTGCTTTCTCTCGTGATCAAGCTGAGAAAGTTTATGTACAGCATCGTTTAAAAGAGAACGCAGCAGACGTGTTTGCTTGGTTAGAACGCGGCGCGCATTTATACATTTGTGGTGACGCAAATCGCATGGCGAAAGACGTGCACCAAGCCCTAGTTGAAATTATTGCAGAGCAAGGCGGTAAGAGCGCTGAGCAAGCAGAAGAGTACTTAAAATTGTTACGTAGTGCTAAGCGTTATCAGAAGGATGTTTACTAATGAGTGATGTAAAAACATTTGAACCGCTACCAACACAAGGTCCATTAGAAGGCGAAGGGCCAGTTGTTGTAGAAGGTAAACTAGCTGATAACGAGCGTTTAAAGGGCGAAAGTAGCTTTTTACGCGGTACGATCGCAAATGATTTACAAGACCGTATTACGGGTGGTTTCACTGCGGATAACTTCCAACTTATCCGTTTCCACGGCATGTATCAGCAAGATGATCGTGATATTCGTGCAGAGCGTCAAAAGCAAAAGCTTGAGCCGATGCACAATGTAATGCTTCGTGCACGTATGCCGGGTGGTATCATTCAACCTAACCAATGGTTAGCAATTGATAAGTTCGCAGAAGAGCACACAACATACGGTAGTATCCGTTTAACCACGCGTCAAACATTCCAGTTCCACGGCGTGTTAAAGCCGAATATTAAGTTAATGCACCAAACGCTAAATAGCATTGGTATTGACTCTATCGCTACTGCTGGCGACGTAAACCGTAACGTGCTTTGTACTTCTAACCCAGTTGAATCAGAGCTACACCAAGACGCTTACGAGTGGGCTAAGAAGATTAGTGAACACTTACTACCAAAAACTAAGGCGTATGCTGAGATTTGGTTAGACGGTGAAAAAGTAGAAACTACAGAAGAGCCAATCTTAGGTAAAAACTACTTACCACGTAAGTTCAAAACAACGGTTGTTGTTCCGCCACAAAACGATGTTGACGTGCACGCGAACGACTTGAACTTTGTAGCGATTAGCGACAACGGCAAGTTAGTTGGTTTCAACGTTTTAGTTGGTGGTGGCTTAGCCATGACTCACGGTGATAAAGCAACGTACCCACGTCGTGCAGATGACTTTGGTTTTGTGCCATTAGAGAAAACGCTAGACGTTGCAGCGGCAGTTGTTACTACCCAACGTGACTGGGGTAACCGTGTTAACCGTAAGAATGCAAAAACTAAGTACACACTAGATCGCGTTGGTGTAGATGTATTTAAAGCAGAAGTAGAAAAGCGTGCAGGTATTGCATTTGAAGCAAGCCGCCCTTACGAGTTTACTGACCGTGGTGACCGTTTTGGTTGGGTTGAAGGTATTGATGGTAAGCATCACTTAACGCTGTTTATCGAAAATGGCCGTTTACTTGATTACCCTGGCAAGCCACTTAAAACAGGTGTTCGTGAGATTGCGAAAGTGCACAAAGGTGACTTCCGCATGACCGCAAACCAAAATCTAATTATTGCTGGTGTTGCAGCAGCCGACAAAGAGAGCATTGAGCAGCTAGCGATTGAGCACGGCTTTTTAAATGCTTCAACGACTGCACAGCGTCAAAATTCGATGGCATGTGTGGCGTTCCCAACTTGTCCGCTTGCAATGGCGGAAGCTGAACGTTACTTACCGGGCTTAGTAGACGATGTAGAAGGTATTCTTGCTAAGCACAACGTAGCAGATGACCACGTTATTTTACGTGTTACTGGCTGTCCTAACGGATGTGGCCGTGCGATGTTGGCAGAAGTTGGCTTAGTAGGTAAGGGACCTGGTAAATACCAAATGTACCTTGGCGGTAACATTGGTGGTACCCGTATTCCTAAGCTGTACAAAGACAATATCGATGAGCAAACCGTGTTAGCTGAATTAGATGGTTTGATTGGTCGATGGGCGACAGAGCGTACTACAGATGAACAAGGTAATACCGAAAGCTTTGGTGACTTTGTAATTCGCGCTGGCATTGTTCAAGAAGTTATCATTAGCGTGCGAGATTTTCATGACTAAACCTCAAGCGGCAGATACTTCATCTGCCATAGTCAATAGATTTCCAGCATCATTGCCTGAGCAATGGTTGTCGCAGTGGAATGAATTGCTAGAAGAGCAAACACCAATAGAGCGTGTTGCATGGGCAATGGAAAACTTGCCAAGCAATTTCGTATTGTCGTCTAGCTTTGGTATTCAATCTGCTGTCATGTTGCACATGATGACGCAGATTGACCCGAATATTCCGGTTATTGTCACTGATACTGGTTACTTGTTTCCGGAAACATATCGTTTTATTGACGAACTAACCGACAAGTTGAATTTGAACTTGCAAGTTTATACGGCTAAGCATAGCCCAGCATGGCAGTTGGCACGTTATGGCGAGCAGTGGAACCAAGGTGCTGATGAGCTAAAACGCTACAATCAGCTCAACAAAGTTGAGCCGTTAGAGCGTGGGTTATCAGAGCTTGATGCGGGAACATGGTTCTCAGGTATTCGCCGTCAGCAGTCTGATCACCGCGCTGGTTTGTCGGTTGTAAGCATCTTACGCGGCCGCTTTAAAGTGCACCCAATTATCGACTGGACTAATCGTGATGTGCATCAATACCTTACTCAGCATGATCTGCCTTACCATCCGCTTTGGGATGAAGGTTATGTGTCGGTTGGCGATACGCACAGTACGCGCCCATTAACCTTAGGTATGGATGAGCAGGATACGCGTTTTGGTGGCCAACAGCGTGAATGTGGTTTGCACACCGATACATCGTCGAATATGGACGGTGACGGTATCTGAACAGGCTGCGGTTAATCGTGGCAATCCGTTGTTTGCAAATGTAAACAAAATGTTAATTTCGGATTGACGAAACTTATGCTTAAGGCCAAACTATAAGACATATTTTGGCCTTTTTTATTTAATTGAAAATAACATGCTAGTTATTGATCTCGCTAAGGAAGTATCAACGAATCCTCAGACCTTGCTTGAAACTCTTCTCGAGCACGAGCAGCTTTCGCGCTTTTTTAATGCAAGTTTTACCGTTGAGCGTCAAAGTGATGAAGGTGAAATAGCTGGAGGAAAAGGCTGTCGCCGTCAGGTTACAACGATGGGACAAACCTTTAGCGAAGAAATCTTAAAGGCAGATCTTTCAGGCATTACATATCGTATCGTTGGCAGCAAACCGATTAAGCATCACTTAGGTAGGATTGTGTTTGAAACAACTGGCGATACTACGCTCATTTCTTATCACATTAAGGGCATAGCGCCGAATCATTTACCGACTTTTCTGGTGAAATTCCTCATTCAACGAGACATAAAAAGCGCGTTGAAAAAACTCGCTTTTCATTTTGAGAAAAACAAAGCGCCAGTATTGACAACTTAGTTCACCTAGAGGGTAAAACAGAGTTTATTTATTCTCGTTTATCAGTAACTTAAATGATGCGATAGTTTACTTTTCATATGGCTCAAGAAACTGTCGTCGGGCTTGTCACCAATTAGCTGTGCTAGCTCTGCACCAATCGGAGTTAGCTTATAAAATTTAATGACAGTGTCGGCTTTCTTGGCTTTAAAAATCAGAGGAATACCATTGTATTTAAGGGCTAACTCTTCACCTTTTTCCAGTGGAGGCAGTTCTGTCTCTTGTGAAAATAGCAGGTGATGGTCAGCAAGAGTGAGAATTTCACTGTAGCTTAAACCAAATTTACTTAGGCTGATACTTGCCTCTCTATTCTTACTCAACATATTGAATAAGCTAGGCTTTTGATAAACACCTGAAATTACGCGAATGTTCTTTTTACTGTTGTCTTTGAACCCTAGGCTGCATACTTTACCGAACAGTCTTGCATCGCTGAGGCTAAGATTCTTAAATGCTTTGAGTGTTTTTAACGAAAAGGTACCTGGGTGGGTAAGTTCTCCCGCCAATATTTTTGCCCAGAGGTCTTGCATTGTAGGATTGCTAACGCGTTCTGCAAATTCGATAAATTGATCAAACCAATCTGGGTCTGCTTTATCGCTAATTGCTGAATCAGAGCAATAGTGCAGTGACTTCTCGATAACTTTTTCAATGTTTTGCTGGCGTCTGTTGTGATTGAATCGCTCTCGTCGTTCAATGCGATCATCGATGGGGGCTTGCTGTTGGGGTGGGCGTAACGCGCCGTCTAAACAAAAGTACTTTGCGAGCGTAAGTAATTGAGTTTGGGTACTTTGGCCGGCCGCTTTACTTTTCTTAGGATCGGCGGTTGTCTCGCCCTCGATTAGCTGACCCTTCTGCGGCTCTGTTGTTGCAACCGCTTTACTTTGCTGGCCTTGCGACGTCGCTTTTGTCGATTCCTCTGTCATGCTGCGCCTATTCTCATGCTCATTATTTTATTTTGCCTACTTTTAGCAAATTTCAACTAATATTTATACAGTTGATTTTGTTGTGGCAGTAAAACCAAAAACCAGTTAAAAAGAATGACTTGGTAATAATTAAAAATGCGTTAAGTTTATACACTGTTTTGTTGAATAATATACAACGGACTTTTATTATGTAGTAGAATCGCATTGATTTTTTCAATCTTTTTTCAATCTTTTTAATAAAAGGTTTACACCAATTTTACCTAATCGGTGATGATTGTGCCGGTTAGCTGAGGGCAGTATGCAGGTTTCAGATAATACCAATGATGATTTCCTATTTATTGATGATAGTGATGAAGATGAAATCTTAGATGAAGGAAGTGCAGACACATGGAAAATTTTAATTGTAGATGACGATCCAGAGATACACTCTGTCACGCAACTCGCCTTATCTGATTTGACCGTTCTCGGTCGAAAACTAGAATATCTTCACGCTTACTCAGGCGAGGAAGCGAATACGATTATCGCGCAAGATAACGACATCGTGCTGGTATTACTCGATGTTGTCATGGAAACCGATGACGCTGGCCTGAATGTGGTTAAACACATTCGTGAAGAATTGAACAAACAAGATATCCGCATTGTTTTGAGAACTGGGCAACCCGGTTACGCGCCTGAAGAGAGCGTGATTAAAGATTACGATATCAACGACTACAAAACGAAAACTGAACTTACACGACGTAAACTCGTTACAACCGTGTATGCCGCTATTCGCTCTTACCAACAAATAACTGCCGTTAACGAAAGCAGAAAAGGCTTAGAGAAAATCATCGACGGTTCTGCAAACCTTCTAGAACTTCACTCGGTACAAGAATTTGGACAAGGTGTACTTGACCAAGTTAAGCCGCTTTTACATGGTTTTGAAAGCGGTGTGTTTTGCGCCCGTGGTCATGGCATCATTGAAGGCGCCGATGATTTGGGTTTGTACGTACTAGCACAAGAAAATATGCCGCAAGACTTCGTCAATCAGAAACTTGATAGTGTTGCTTCGTCTGAATGTGCAGAACAGATTAATTTGTGTTTTCAGCAGAAAAAGCACATTACAACAGACGAAAGCTTTACCCTTTATTTGACACGCGGTGGTTATCGCGCAGTTATTTTCGTCAAACTATCTTCACCAATGTCTGAGCTAGATGAACAGCTCATTGAAGTTTTTTTGTCGAATATTGCAATTGGCTATGAGAATGTTCACCTGTTCCAAAAGCTTCGAAATGCAGCATATAAAGATTGGTTAACAGAAAAGCCAAACCGTTTAGAATTTTTAAATCAACTAGACAAGTTTGCAAATGGCGACGAGCAAAAACTTGTTGCTGCATTGGTCGATATTAATCACTTCAGTGATATCAACGATGGCTTGGGTCAAGAAGTCGGCAACCAATTGCTCCTTGCCGTTGCTAGCCGATTAAGTGATTTAGGCGATGACGTTGTTGTTGCGCGAGTGGGTGCGGATGTATTTGGCCTTATTGGACCTGAAAGGGTGCTTTCTCCAGAACAATTAACGGCGTTATTCTCTCGTCCATTTGAAGCTGGTGAGCAAAGTCTTCCAATTAATGTGTGTACCGGTTTATGCCGAAAAGCAGACTCTGGAAACGGTGGTGTTAAGGTCTTTAGCCAAATTGGCATCGCATTAAACCTTGCCAAAAAAGACGCGGATGTTCACTACAAATATTTCCGCCCTGAGATGGAAGAAGAGACTGCGTGGCGTCTTGGTATGATTCGCCAGTTGCGTACTGACTTTGCCGCAGATCGCTTAGAGCTTTGGTACCAACCACAACTAGACTTAGCCTCAGGCAAGGTTACTGGTGCTGAAGCCTTGTTAAGGTGGCGTAACGAAGATGGTAAGTTTGTTTCTCCAGCGGTCTTTATTCCGTTGGCGGAGTACTCTGGGCTTATCATTGATATTGGCGACTGGGTTGTAGAGCAAGCTTGTAAGTTAATAAAACAGCTTGAATCGCAAGGTTTTGACGATGTCGGTATTTCCGTAAACGTCTCTATTCCACAATTCAGAAATAACCTGTTTGTGAAGAAGGTCATTAGTACCACTGAAAACTACCAGGTCGAGCCAAGCAAGCTTGAGTTAGAAATTACTGAAAATATTCTAATGGATGACCCTCAAATGGTTATCGATGCGCTTGTTCAGTTAAAAGAGCAGGGCATAAGCATAGCGCTTGATGACTTTGGCACAGGCTATTCTTCATTAAGTTATTTGCAAAAATTACCAATCGATCGTTTGAAGGTTGATCGCTCGTTTATTAATGAGATTGCACAACCGGGTAAATCACTATTAGCCGATGCCATTATTGGCTTAGGTAAACAGCTAAATCTTAACGTGATTGCAGAAGGCATTGAGGATAAAGACCAAGAACAACATTTACGAGATCAATGTTGTGATGAAGTTCAAGGCTTTTATTACGCTAAGCCAATGCCAGTTGAAGAGTTTTTAGCCTTCTTAAAAAGTAAAACAGAAAGTTAAAAAGGTCTGGTTAGTTCTTTGTGTTAAAAAAACGCATCATTACGATGCGTTTTTTATTGCCGATTGATTATTCTCATCTGCCACTTTAAATTGCCACTCCATCCCTTGAGCAGGAGCGTTAGGTACTAACCAAGCGAGAATGGGTGAGCAGCTCGCAAAGCCCGCGCCAACAAAGAAAACCCAACTCGGATTCGTCAGCCAAACGACACCTAACAAGGCTGGAATAACGACGGCAGCGATATGATTAATCGAGAAGCTGACCCCAGCGCTCGCTGCAACGTCTTTGGGCTCAGCAATTTTCTGAAAATAGGTTTTTATTGCAATTGCGAGTGCGAATAACAGATGATCGACAACGTATAAGATGGCTGCCCACTTGCCACTTTCGACTAGGCCATATGAAACAAAGAGCAAGATTAAGCCAACGTATTCAAACACTAACGTTCTGCGTTCTCCCACTTTACCAATGATTTTGCCGATAGCTGGTGCAAACAACCAATTAAAGACATAGTTGATGAGAAACAGTGCGCTGATATCTGCTACTGAATAACCGAACTTCTCCACCATTAAAAAGCCCGCAAACACAACAAATATTTGCCTACGTGCACCGCTGAAAAATGTGAGCGCGTAGAAAAGCCAATATTTCTTTTTCAGAATCAATTTTTTGTGTTGCTCAGTTGGCGTTTCAAATTGGCTAATACTCATGGCCAATAACAGAGTTAATACCAAAGCCAACACGCCGAACAATAAGTAGGTAGATTGGTAACTCCAGCTGAACTTTTTCATCAATACCCAGACACTAGAGAATGCCAGCAGCGATGCCGCTGACTTCGCTGACAGCATTTTTCCCATAAAGTGGGCGGTATCATCTTTTTTAATCCATTGCAGTGTTAGCGACTGGTTGACGGTCTCAAAGTAATGAAAGCCCATAGACATGATAATCGTCGTGATATACAAACCAAAGGCACTAGGGAAAAAGCCGGTAACGGCAACACCAATGGCTGTTACCGCTAATGAAAGCAGTGCGAGTTTTTGTTCTTTGATAAACAGCAGAAGGTAAACCGCTGTAAAAGCTAAAAAGCCAGGCACTTCCCGAAGACTTTGGAGAATCCCAATTTCCTTACCTGTAAATGCAGCTTTCTCTACGACGAAATTGTTGAGCAGTACCATCCAAACGGAAAATACCAATGGCAAAATAAACGCCATAGCAAGTAGCAAGAACTGGGGAGTGTTCCAGCGGCTGAGAAGCGAGAGCATAGTCATTCCTTCAAAACTTTGTGAGTCGGTTGCTGTTAACGGCGCGTGATCGAAGTCGCGGATATTGAATACTGAAACAACTCGACAAAAAGGGTAGTAAGTAGTGTATCTTATCAGTAGGCATAGCCCAAACACTGTTTGGGTGAAATATGTTCGCAAATAGATGAAAAAATAACGTTAAGTGGCGAAAGTAAAAGCTAAGGTCTAAGGTCAAATAAGCGTAAGCTTACAAACTGGGTAATTTATGAATTCAATAACAAAATCAATTAGCAGTCTATTAAACCAGTGGCGATTTAAAACGAAATTCACCTTACTAGCTCTGGTGTTTTTTATCCCGTTGATAATGGCATTCCTTTGGATCGTTGATAGTCAGCGCAGTAAGATTTCTTTGCTCAGTGATGAACTTCTTGGCCATCAGCTTATTAGTCATTTAATCACGGTTGAAGAGGCTATTTATAAATCAGATCAAAATGCCCGTTCAGGTGCACAGCGGTCTTTGAGTGTATTAACTAAGTCTATCAATAGCCATGCGCCTCTTTCGCCTGTAAAAGCCAAGACACAAGAACTGAATGAGAAATTTGCTTCATTACAGTTGAGTACAGATGATACTGACCTGACGAATGTCGCTGAGGTTTATGAGCTTACACTTGCGCTACGAGAGAACATTGCCGCAATTTCGGGTCTTAGCCGAGAAAGTGATCCCAGTACTTTTTACCTATCTGAATTAAGTCGGTTAAGATTACCTACGCTTTACGAATATGTTTCTCGCACCAGCTACCTCGCTAACAATATCATCGTCAACCAAGGCTTTACTGCATCATCATATACATTGCTTGTTGCGCTAAATAATCGTATTGATGAGATTCAGGGCCAGTTTGAAAAGTCGCGTGCTCAATTGCAGCGTGTCGATAAAGCAACGGCTAGCAAATATGCTGTTGGGCTAGATGAGCTTGTACAAGCGATAGACAAGTTCCAGTCTGGTTTGGAGCAATCGGTTATTGAGCCCGATGATATTTCATGGCAAAGCTCTGATGTCCGTTCTTTTACCGGAGCTGCTACTTCTGCAATTAACCAAACTGCCAAACAGTTCGATGTTCTGCTAACAGACAAACTGACAGAGGCTAAGGCGATGCAAGTCTCGTTGCTTTGGTCGTTAGGCGCGCTATTAACATTGGGTGTCGTATTAATTGTTGGCCTGTTATTCGTTATTTATTGGTCAATTAGCACTAATGCGAAAGAGCTACAGCGTGTCGCTCAAAGTATGGGAGATGGTGACTTCTCGACACTAGTTGCCAGCGATAGCAAAGATGAGTTTGGTGATATCAGTGCGAGCTTCCGACAAATGCAGGAAAAAATTAGAGCACTGCTTTCGTTGGTACAAATCGATATTGCTAAGCTTGAAACGGAAACGAGCAGTATCAGGCAAATGACTGATGAGATGGAACTTCAAGTGTCTACTCAGCAAGAAAATACGCAAGGTGTTTTAGGCGCGATTGAAGAGTTGAGCCAATCTGTTCAGTTAATTGAACAAAGCACGGAGAGCGCTTCAGACGTAACTCACCAAGCGAATGACTACGTTCACCAAGGCCAGCAAATCATTACCGATACAGCTTCAGTAATCACTGGCATATCCAATGAAGTGAACAGTACCGCTCACATTATTGATAATGTTGCTAACAATACGAGTGAAATAGCGCAGTTTGTTAATGTTATTCGTGAGATTGCAGATCAGACTAACTTACTGGCACTAAACGCGGCTATTGAGGCTGCACGTGCAGGTGAACAAGGGCGTGGCTTTGCCGTGGTTGCCGATGAAGTGCGTAGCCTAGCTGGTAAAACACAAGATTCGACGGGCGAGATTCAAGCCATAATTGAAAAGCTGCAGCAAGGAACAGAGCAGTCTGTTACCGCAATGCGCAAAGGTGTTGAGCAAGCTGAAAAAGGTGTTCAACAAACTGAGCGTGTATCGGCAGCATTCAACGATATTTCGTCGTCAGTGAATGCCATTGTAACCGGTACAGAGCAGGTATCGAGCGCAGTCACACAACAAGCAAGTATGCTAACGCATATCGATGAGAACACAGGAAGTATATCTCAGGGTGCTGATACTATTTTGCGTTCATCGCATCAGGTTGTTGGCGCAGCGACAAGCTTGTCTAAACTTGCTGACGATTTGGCGAATCAATTGGCGAATTTCAAACTAAAAGCCTAGTAAAAATAGATGAGGCGACGACGGGGAAGGAGTCTTCGTCACCTCATCATAAACAGGTTAACCTCTATATCGAGCTCTCAAACTTAATACGAGTGTTAATAGCAACACTCCCCACGAGGTGCTTCCTCCACCTGAACCACCGCCATTGCTTTGCGATTGCTGATCGGAACCTCCTGAGTTATCGCTTTGACTTTGGCTAGAGAAATTGGCCGTAACAGTTATTTTCGCTTCAGAGGTAAAAACACACTCTTCATAGCCTTTGCTGGCAAAATAGAGGAATTGGTTGCTGTTCAATTCACCAGTGATAACGTCTTTGTAGCCATCACCATTAATGTCTGAAATAGCCGTAGCGGTTACTTTGGTAATATGCTTACCGCACATCTAATGAAAGAATCTTCAGATGGTTCGATCAGCGCCGTTTATCAGCTTCCGTTCAGTGCAATCCCTTTGTCTCCTCACCAAGCGACAGTGATAGAAAAGAACTTTTTTATGTCGACAATACCAAGGCGGGCAGAGTTGTAACGCAGGTTGAGATAGATAATCCGAACCCCTAATTGGTGCTAAACCTGCCACAGTCAGCTTTTGTGACTCATATCGGCAAAGGTGAAAAAACATATGCTATTTATGATTTATTGGTGGTGGATAAACAGCAACTTGTGCTATAGACCATCAATGGAACATTAACTGAGTAATTTGCCAGTAAACTACCCGTAATTAGCGGTTTCAGTGTACAGGTAAACACCCAATTTAAACAGGTGTTTAAAAAATTTGCTTTTCATTTTCTTTCAAGGCAAACTCAGTCAGCTATTATTAAATCAAAATACATATCTAGTACAAGCAAGCACCTTGTTGGGTGAAGGAGATCAGGCATGTTATTTCAAGGCAAAAGCCTTTCTGCCGAGTTACTAGCTGACGGTATCGTTGAAGTTAAATTTGATGCCGAAGGTTCAGTGAACAAGTTCGATCAGGCAACATTTGAAGATTATCGCGCTGTAGTTGAAGCGATCAAAAATTGTAATGACGCTAAGGGTGTTATCGTAACATCTGGCAAGCCAGCATTTATTGTTGGTGCCGACATTACCGAATTCCTAGAAACATTTAAACAACCTGAAGACGCGTTAGTGCCTTGGGTTAAGTCAGCATCTGACGTTTTCGATTCATTTGAAGACCTTGAGTTACCAACGGTTGCCGCAATTAGCGGTTTCGCATTAGGTGGTGGCTGTGAGATGGCACTAGCTTGTGATTACCGTGTTGCAGACACGACAGCTCAAATCGGCTTACCGGAAGTTAAACTAGGCTTAATGCCGGGCTTTGGCGGTACGGTTCGTTTACCTCGCCTTGTAGGTGCAGACAACGCTGTTGAGTGGATGTCTACTGGTAAGCAATACAAAGCTGAGCAAGCAATGAAAGTAGGTGTGGTTGACTCTGTTGTTGCACCAGACTTCTTACGTGAAGCAGCAATCTCTGTGGTAACACAAGCGATTGAAGGCAAGCTTGATTGGAAAGCTAAGCGTCAACCGAAACTTGAACCGCTTAAGCTTACACCAACTGAAAGCTTAATGACGTTCAACACCTGTAAAGGCATGATTGCAGCGAAAGCTGGCAAGCACTACCCAGCACCAATGATGATGGTGAATACCCTTGAAAAGGCAGCTGGTTTAGATCGTGCAGGTGCGATGCACTTAGAAAACGTAGGTTTTGCTAAGCTTGCTAAAACTGACGCTGCGACTGCACAAATTGGTCTATTCATGGCTGATCAAGTGATCAAAGGTAAAGCCAAGAAAGCAGGTAAAATTGCAACCAAAGCTGTTAACAAAGCAGCAGTGCTAGGTGCAGGTATCATGGGTGGCGGTATCGCTTACCAATCTGCATACAAAGGCACACCAATTATTATGAAAGATATCGCTGACAGTGCCTTAGACCTTGGTTTAACAACTGCGGCAGGTTTGCTTTCTAAGCAAGTCGAACGCGGCCGTATGGACGCGAAAAAAATGGCTGGCGTGTTAAACAACATTACACCAACGCTAAGCTACGACAGCGTGAAAGATGTTGATGTTGTCGTTGAAGCAGTTGTTGAGAACCCGAAAGTTAAAGGTATTGTGTTAGCTAAAGTTGAAGGTGTCGTTGCTGAAGATGCAATCGTTACATCAAACACATCAACTATCTCAATTGACCTACTTGCAGAGAGCGTTAAGCGCAAAGATAAATTCTGTGGTATGCACTTCTTCAACCCAGTGCACAAAATGCCATTAGTAGAAGTTATTCGTGGTAAAGAAACTTCTGACGAGACAGTAGCAGCAGTTGTTGCTTACGCAGCGAAAATGGGTAAATCGCCTATCGTTGTAAATGACTGTCCAGGCTTCTACGTAAACCGTGTGTTATTCCCTTACTTCGCAGGCTTTAGCTATCTAGTTAAAGAAGGTGCAGACTTTACTGCTGTTGATAAAGTTATGGAGAAGCAATTCGGTTGGCCTATGGGTCCTGCTTACTTACTGGATGTTGTTGGTATTGATACTGCAGATCATTGTACAGGTGTTATGTCTGCTGGCTTCCCTACACGTATGCAGAAGATTGATAACGACCCTGTAAACCTACTTTACACTAACGATCGTTTCGGTCAGAAGAACGGTAAAGGCTTCTACGACTACGGTACTGACAAGCGTGGCAAGCCAACGAAAGTGGCAAGTGAAGCGGCTTACGAACTTTTCGCTGGCAATGTAGCTGACAAGAAAGACTTTGATGCTGACGAAATCATTGCACGTCTAATGATTCCTATGGTGAATGAAGTAGTTCGCTGTTTAGAAGAAGGTATCGTTGATACAGCTGCTGAAGCAGATATGGGCTTAATCTACGGTTTAGGTTTCCCTCCATTCCGCGGCGGTCCAATTCGTTACCTAGAAACTGTTGGCTTAGAGAAGTTCATCGAAATGGCAGACAAGTTTGCGCATTTAGGTGAAGTTTACCAAGTAACTGACGGTATGCGTGAGATGGCTAAATCTGGCAAATCTTACTTCACTACAGACGTTAAAACAGCTTAAGCCGAGGAAAGAACAATGAAAGAAGTCGTAATTATCGATACTATTCGTACCCCAATGGGGCGCTCTAAGGCTGGTGTTTTCCGTAATGTACGTGCCGAAGCTTTATCAGCGCACTTAATGCAGCAATTATTAGTTCGTAACCCGAACTTAGACCCTGCGTTAATCGAAGACATTATCTGGGGTAACGTTAAGCAAACTAAAGAGCAGGGCTTTAACATCGCTCGTAATGCACAGTTATTAACAGACATTCCAAAATCAACAGGTGCTGTAACAGTTAACCGCTTATGTGGTTCATCAATGCAAGCACTACACGATGCAACAACTAACATCATGGCAGGTCAAGGTGACGTGTTCATGGTAGGTGGTGTTGAGCACATGGGTCACGTACCTATGATGTACGATGTGGATTTCGATCCGGCATTAAGCAAGTACATCTCAAAAGCTGCAGGTAGCATGGGCTTAACAGCTGAGCTACTTGGTATGCAACACGGTGTAACACGTGAACAACAAGACGCATTTGGCGCTCGTTCACACCAACGTGCACATAAAGCAACACTAGAAGGTCGTTGGTCAAACGAAATCGTAGCAACACCAGGTCATGACGCTAACGGCGTATTAACGATGATCGACTACGATGAAGTTATCCGTCCTGAAACTACTGTTGAATCACTGTCTGGCTTACGTCCAGTGTTCAACCCAGTAAATGGTACAGTAACAGCGGGTACATCATCAGCGTTATCTGACGGTGCATCAGCAATGTTAGTGATGTCTGCAGATAAAGCGAAAGAACTAGGCTTAACGCCACGCGCTAAAATCCGCAGTATGGGGGTTGCAGGTTGCGATCCATCAACAATGGGTTACGGTCCAGTACCAGCAACTAAGAAAGCATTAAAACGTGCTGGCTTAACGCTAGACGATATCGAAATGGCAGAGTTCAACGAAGCATTCGCTGCTCAAGCTATTTCTTGTGTTCGTGCCCTAGGCATTGAAGACAAGATGGACGATATGATCAACTTAAACGGTGGTGCTATCGCATTAGGTCACCCATTAGGTTGTTCAGGTACTCGTATCACAGGTACGCTACTTAACGTGATGGAAAATGAAGATGTTTCTGTTGGTTTAGCGACTATGTGTATTGGGCTAGGACAAGGTATCGCTACTATCATCGAAAGAGTATAACTCTCGGCTAAAAAGCGCTTCTTCTTTATCGGAAGTACTTATGTGTATTTACACACTCTGTGCTTCCTCTTCGAATAAACGCTTTTTATCTATCGATTTATAACTCTTTTCACGCGTTTAATTACTGGCTATTTTTGCTCGTGGTGTTGTCGAAAGTGCTCACATACATTTTTATGCTCCGCGCTTTCTCCTAACCACAAACAAAACTATTTGCGTAATTACTTAGCGTTATGTGTATTTTAAAGGGCTATTTTGGTAGCCCTTTTTTATTGTAATAGGAAAAGGTTACTTGGATAGTTGGTCTTGAACAGTGGCTTCTAGTTTGTCCACTTCTTCTTGATTGAAACGAAGGCCTAGTTTTGTCCTACGCGTTAGTATGTCATCTGCTGTTTTTGCCCATTCATGTTCGACTAAGTAGCGGACTTCTTTTTCGTATAGGCCATGACCAAGATCTTGTCCCATATCCTCTAGTTTACTGACATCTGCTAATAGTGTTGTAACGAGCGTGCCATAGCTTTTTACATATCGATATAACGTTTTGTTTGGAATATATGAGTGGCTTGCTTCTAACTTGGCCAAAAGCACATTAGGAGAATTAAAATCGCCACCCAGCAAAGGAGCGCTTGCTGTCCATGCCTTTGTCATCTCAGGGAATGTTTTACTTAATTGATTTACCACTTTTTCGGAGAGGCGACGGTAGGTTGTTATCTTACCGCCGAATACCGAGAGCAACTGCTTACCATCGTCAGACAAATATTCTTCAATGGTGTAATCACGCGTAACCTTCTGCGCGTCAACAGACTCGTCATCCATTAATGGACGAACACCCGAGTAGCTAGAGATGATGTCGTTGTGACTTATTTTCTGCTTAAAATATTGATTGCTTATCTCAATCAAATAATCAATTTCATTGTCATCGATAGAGACATCGCTGGGTGAGCCTTCATATTCAACATCGGTTGTACCAACGATCGAGAAGTCTTGCTCGAACGGTAATACAAATACGATACGTCCATCAGGATTCTGTAAAAAATTAGCGTCGTCGTCCTGATGAATACGGGGGACGATAATGTGACTACCTTTCACCAGCCTGATTTGCTGTGGTGCGTTGATGTTGTCAATGTGAGTAAAAAGCGAAGAAACCCAAGGCCCTGCGGCGTTAACAATGGCTTTACTTTTAATCGTGAATTGTTTTGGTCCATCGCTACCTTCTTTTGCAGTAGATAGCGTGACTTGCCAATGGTCGCCTTGCTCTGTGATGTTTTCGCATCGAGTGTAGGTGCGAATGTCGCCACCGTGGTTTTTTGCCGATAGCGCATTAAGCACAACAAGGCGGGCGTCATCAACCCACCCATCGGAATACTCAAACCCTTTCTTTATTGAGTCAACTAATGGTGAGTCGTCAGTAAATTTGATGCCTGATGAGCTTGCTAATGTTTCTCTCTTTGCAAGGTGGTCGTAGAGAAAAAGCCCTGCTCGAATCATCCAAGCCGGTCTTAAATGAGGTTGATGTGGCAAGATAAAACGTAGTGAATGCATGATATGCGGCGCATTTCTTAATAGAACCTCTCGTTCGGCAAGTGCTTGTTGTACGAGCTTAAACTCATAATGTTCAAGGTATCTGAGGCCACCGTGAATAAGCTTGCTACTATTAGACGATGTTGCAGACGCGAGGTCGTTTTGTTCGCAAAGCAGCACTGATAGACCGCGTCCGGCTGCGTCAGCAGCAATCCCCGTCCTGTTAACCCCTCCGCCGATGACGACGAGGTCAACTGAATTATTTGTTTCGTCCAGAGGGCTGTTTGGTTCCACGAGGCATGTTCCTTTTAACTGCCAGGCTCGCTACAAGCAGAGCAGGGCAATGAGAATAAACAGAGCAATCCATAGGGTTTCAGCAATCATCAGCACGATAGGTTTTATGCCTACACAGGTTAGTTTTGCTAAATTCGATTTCATACCAATGGCTGCAATAGAAATAACAAGAGCAAAGCGGCTAACAGTCGTCGCGGTTTCAGTCACGAATTGCGGTAAATCAACAAGTGAATTAATGGCCATGATGACGATAAATGCGATGAGAAACGGCGGAAAACCTGGAGAGCTCTTATCGCTATTTGCCAAGCCTTCACTATTCGAGAGTGTTTTTCTCGCCTTGTATTCAGCATTGATTGCCAAAATCATCATCAGTACTACAGGCATCAGAAAACTAACGCGCACTAATTTTACTAACGTAGACAAATCACCTGTTTGCTCTGAAACCGAGTAACCTGCGCCTACAACTTGGGCGACATCGTGAATCGTTCCACCCAAAAATATACTGGTTTGATACTCTGTGAGCCCAAAGGCATTGGCTACGATTGGATAAGCTACCATAGCGATTGTCGATAACGATGTAACACCGATTATTGTAAGTAGTGTGTCTCGCTCTTTGTTTTCATTGTTTGGCAGTATCGCTGATATTGCCATTGCTGCTGACGCACCGCAAATGGCTACAGAGCCGCCTGTTAGTGCACCAAAGGTTTTGGTCAAACCCATTGCTCTACTTAGTAAAATGCCAAAGCCAATGGTGGTAAAAATTGCGACGATAAGCAGTAGGCCGGTTTCCCAACCAAGTGAGACGAGATCGTCAAAAGCGATACGAAAGCCGAGTAGGGCAACACCAACACGTAGCACGGTAGAAGCTGTAAACTCAATGCCAGCTTGACACTTAGTTTCTTGGTGAAGAAACGACAGTGCAATGCCGAGTAAAAGTGCGAATAGCATAGCTGGGGCACCATAGTGCTCTGATAGGAACAGTGCAGCCAGCCCAGTAATTACCGCAATAAAAATACCGGGCATTAATGCTTTAGTTTTCATGAATATAGCCAAGAGTGAATAATTACCCTTGTATATTAGCTTTTGCAGCACCGAGTGCAACGAGTACTTGGCGTTTACTTTCACCGCCGTATGGGCGTCGGCCATGCATTGCTAGATTGTTGTTGACCATAGCAACATCACCAGCTTGCCAAGGAACATCATAAACATAATCTTCCGAAAGCTCGGCTATTTCTTCTAACCACGCTTTAGGTATCTCAGAGTCATCACCGAATCGCAATGTATCTTGATGATGTTCACGTACACCAGACCAGCCCATGTATGCTGCAATAATTTGGTTAAAGAATACTTGGCGACCACAGTCTAGCGTGCGTACGGCTGGCAGTTTACCAGTGGTTGCCTTAAGGCTGCCATCTCGTTGCCATTCCCAGCTGTAGCTCAATCTTGCTAACTTCTCTTCGGCTTGTTCAACAGTCTCGATACTTAATGTGCTTTTCCAACTGTGTCCTTGACCAGACTCACGATTATCTTCACCTGGCATTTGCGTCGTGTATTTAACACCTTTTTCGCTGAAGGCTTTTGCTAATTCGGGGTTCTTTTCCAGCAGAGCGTTAAACAATAAATCGCAACGTAGAATTGGGCTTGCGCCACCTTGGTCAGCGGGATTTAGGCAAAAGAAGAAAATCTTATCTGGATAGTTCGGCGTTTGGGCCATTTCATTCTGCAGATAAATCTCTACGTCTTTTGGTGCTTCATTGGCGGTAAATACGCGCTCAGTAAAGTTAATACGAACGGCATTAGACAACGAATCTTTGTAAAAGAAGTTTGGATTGCCAAAGCTCGCTTTGAATGTATCAAATGCTTCTGCAGAGCCGACCGGAAAGCCACGAAATAATATGGCGCCAGATTGGGATAACTGTTTTTCGAGCTCTGCTTGATTTTGAACAATCCACTGCTCACATTGCTCTACCGTGGTAAGCGATTTGTTGTTTAATATAACTGCCGGAAATACATCGGGCTGACCCGCTTTAAACTGACCGGCGACATCTGTTAATTGCATTTGAGTAGTTCCTAGTCGTAGATAGGGTGAAGCGCATTAAATGCCACCTGACAAAAATCATCAGGGTCATTAAATCGTTTGTCTTGGTTTATTGCGCTAATTGCTGACATCTCGCTGTCGCTAAGCTCAAAATCGAAAATCGCGATATTTTCTTTTAAGCGCGCTAATTTTGTACTTTTCGGAATAATTGAGCAGCCGCGCTGAACATTCCAACGAAACACCACTTGTGCAGGTGTTTTATTTAGACGAGCAGCAGTATCTAACACGACTTGCTGTTTCAATACAGACTCTTCAGCGCCTGCCATATCCAGCCCTAAGTCTTCCAGCGACTTTTCCAACGCAAGTTGAACGTGCTCTGGTGCATGGTAAGTATTCCATAGCTTTGACGTTACCCAAAGCTCTTGGCGGGCACACAGACCATCTGCAATAGCATTGGCATTGCGTTACCAGTTTTTGCCTTATATTCATGAAACGATGGCGCAATCAGTAGCAACAGGACTACCAATGCAGCGTGCAATGGTATTGGCGTTTCCTGAAGAGAAACAAGCTTGGCCATTTGAAGACCAATTCATGTTTGGTGAGCATATGCTTGTAGCGCCAGGCGGTAATATTGAGTGTTATCTCCCTGAGGGTGAATGGTACCTTTTTGATGTTACGTATGTTTCAGATAATGCTGAGCCGAAATGCTTCCAAGGTGGGCATGTCCATCGATTAACGTTAGCGCTTGCTGAGCAAGCCGTGTTTGTTCGCAAGGGACAACGCATACCGTTAGGCGAAGCAGTAGAACATACTGAAGCGCTGATCAAACAGGGCAATGATGTATCAACCATTGTTCGTTATTGGCCCAGACTGTGTGAAACCTCTGATCACGTTTTAGTCTAAGCATGCGCTGTTTATGATCTAACAATCTATACAAATAGTTCATTTAACATGCTGATATTTATATAATAAGACTATTGATTCAATCAAAGGTTGAGGCAATATGTCAAAGTTCATAAGTG
>JAKVCY010000052.1 GCA_022448425.1 Thalassotalea sp.
TCAAATAGATCATACAAGGCATCGTAGCTGTATCTCATTTATGGTTAATTTAATAGCTGGATTAATTGCCTACACTTTTCAGACTAAAAAGCCGAGTATAAAAGTGACTCGGCTTTAATTCTTATACAGATCTGAGGTTAAGTAGACACAGAAAAGCCAGCTTTAGGCT
The DNA here is from genome assembly GCA_022448425.1 of Thalassotalea sp. Lineage (GTDB taxonomy): Bacteria > Pseudomonadota > Gammaproteobacteria > Enterobacterales > Alteromonadaceae > Thalassotalea_F. Next base: position 170 of record JAKVCY010000052.1, read on the forward strand.
GGCTTTTTATAATTAACTTTTGAGTTCAGATTATGCTTGGCGACGGATACGTGCTAAACCTAATAAACCTAAACCTAAGATAGCAATTGAAGAAGGTTCTGGTAATACTTCAAATGTAATTGAACCATTAGTTTGTAATGATTCAATGAACATGAAACCGTCTTGACCATGGTCGCCGAAAATTTCGCCAGTACCAATTTCACCTAAACCAATAGGGTTTGCAGAAGCATCAGCAACAGCAACAACTAGATCAAAATCGATTAACTCTGAAATTAGCTCACCGTTTGGCGCTTTCCAGTAGTCATCTACGTCACCATTGTTTACAAAATCAAGACCTACTTCGAATAACTGAGAAGCTGTCGTTGCGTTAGGTTCAACTTGAACGTCAGATGCACCACCATTAGTCACTAACCACTCACCAACTAAAGAGTCGCTTGCAGTTGCACCAGCTGAACGGTCACCGTCTTGGTCGTCATCGAACCACATTTGAACAGTACTACCCACTGTGTCAAATACTACATCGTAAACTAGGTTGTTAAAGTTAGGAAGTGTATTAAAGTCATTTAAAGTAACTGATTCAGCTTCAACCACAGGCATTTCACACAAGTTAGCAACACACGCCGCAGAATAAGCTGCTGGGTCGTTACCAAATGAAGTAAAAGCAGCTGTAGCATCAGCAAAAATCTCTAAGTAACGAACATTTTCAATATGGCCTGTTAATTCAAATACAATATATAGTTCGCTGTTATTGTTATTGGTGTCGAACGTTTCCACGACGTCACCAATAACACCTTCTTTAGCAGATGAGATATCGAACGTTACTGATTCAGTAAACAGGTCACCATCATTTAACCAACCGTCAGCACCGAAATACTGTGCTACGTTGATAGTACCGGGGTTAGCAACCATGTCTAACGTATCAATGTTGATAAAGTCGTACTTGCCATCTGTGCCATCCGGGTCTATCTGGATGTTTGTCGCATGAGCCGCAGAGCCGTACAACAAGGCGATGACAGCTAATCCCTTAAATAGTTTGCTCATTTTCATATCTATTACTCCAATCCTAGTATTTGGTCTTGTTAGGTAACTAACACTTGCCCTAACTACAAGCCAAGATTATGCCAACTATAATTATCCATTTTATTGCAACAGCTTAGCGACCAACCGATTCTTTAAAACATATATTGTGTAAAAATAACTGACAGAGCTAAATGCTGCCATTCAGCGCCTTAATTTCATCAACTTTCTGTTTATTTTTCTTTGATTCAGTGACCTGAGATAATAGCTGTTGAGATTTCTCTGTATTACCTTTCATCGCATGCGCTAGAGCCGCATCTAAGATGATGGCTTGGTTCGATGGAGCGATTGACAGTGCTTTATCAAACCAATTGATTGCTTGATCTGTTTTATTGAGCGCAAGCAACACATTGCCTTGAGTATTGAGCACCTCAGCCGAACCTGAATAAAGTCCGCTTGCTTTTTCTGCATATGGCGCAGCCAAAGCAGCTTGACTCTGTCTCAAATAGCTATTGGCAATATTATTTAATGCCACCATATTCTCACTATCTAGTTCTAAAACTTTTTTATAGACCGAAACAGCATCTTTATTGCGTGTATTTTGCTCATATTGTTCTGCCAATAGTAGGTAAGCTGTTAAATCGGTTGGCGAATTAGATATATATTGTTCAAGAAGATTCAAACTCGCTGATGTTTGCTTCGTCGATTTGAACAACCTATATAGCTCGAACATGTTGGCACGTGTTGGTCTGCGTTTATATTCTGCAGATAGAAGGGGCAGTGCCTCTTCATAGCGTTGAATACGATTCAGAGCTTTGCCCCTAATACCACTAACATTAGCTTTTATTGCCTCGTTAACAGTTACTTTGTCCAATAATTCGAGAGCCTGCAACGCTTCTCCAGATAACACTAAATAGTGCGCTTTCAATGTATTCATATGAGCATTGTCAGCATCTAACGCCAGCAGTCTGTCAATGTCTGCCATTGCTTCACTATATGCTTTCTTTTGTTCTAACAAATGTACTTTTCTGAAAATGGCTTCTGGTTCTCCATTTTGCAAGTACCACTGTTCATAGATATCTAGCGCTTTATCAGGGTCGTTAGTTTGTAGCGCATCATTGGCTGCTAACTGCCAGTACAACTTAGGCAGATTTTTATTTTCAACGAGAGGTGCTAAGTATGCTCTGGCTTCATCATATTTCTTAAACTGATGCAGAATGCGGATTAACTGTAGCTTGGCAACTAGATTAAGTTCAGGCACAGCCAATGCAGTAAGCACATGTTCAAGTGCTTCATCTTCCTTTCCTAAACCAACTAAGCCTTTATTTTTGATTAACAGTGCAGGTAAATATGCTTTCTGACTTGAAAGAACCTTGTCACTAAGTGAAATAGCTTGCTCGAATTCTTGTTTCTTTAATGCTGAATTAGCAAAGTACATATTGCCAAATATATTCTCTGGTTCGAGCCCTAACAGGGTTTTAAACTCGTCATCAGCTCTTGAATTATCACCTTGTTTACTGGACACGATCCCTTGTAAGAAATGAAGAACCCCTTCACCAGCATGTATCTCTTTTAACCTGTCTATCTGTTGTTGTGCCCGTTCAAAATCATTGGCACCAATGAGCTGTTTTATGAGAAATACAGACTTTCTCAATATCGGCGAATTACTGTACAAATTGTAAAGTTGTTCAAGCCCCTCAGCTTTACCCATTAACAGGTTAAGCTCACCGACTTTTGCCTGCTCATACTCACTACCAATCTTTATGCTATTTATCGAATTAAGAATTCTGTTTGCTTTTGAGTAGTCACCCTCTGTTAAAGATACACGAGCCCAATTGGCCAATACAGGTAAATCAATATTGTTAATATTGGCCAGGGTTTCTTCATCATCAAAACTGCCACTTTGTTCGCCCAGTTCAATCTGTGTTGCCCATAATATTTGGTGTGCTGCATGACCTGATGGTAAGTTGTTGATCGCTATTTTTAGGTGTGTATACGCTTGTTCATAACGAACTTCTTTAAAGTTAATTAAACCTAAAACAACACGGTTGCGCACATCACTATTACCAAGGCTAAGTGATTTCTCTGCATACTCTGAAGCTGTGTCGAAATCGCCTTTCTTAAAATGGCCGACAGCGAAAAGGGTAGTAGCCATACTATTATTCGGATATGACTTTAAGAATGGAGTTAGTACGTTAATTGCTGCATCTACTTGGTCTGTAGCCACGTAGCTTCTTGCAAGCGCTAGCTTAATTTCTCCATTCTGGATGTGTGAGCTGTTGTAGTATTCAAAATAAGGTATTGCTTCGCCGTGTTTTTCATTTGTTGCTAAGTATTTACCCCAGAATAGCGAGAATTCTGGTGGGTAAGCATTAGTTGGTAACTCTAATAAAATGTTATTGGCTTTTTCGATTTCATTGTTAAATGCTAAGGACATTGCTGTCGAGATATGCTCGGCATATTGTTCATTAACATCAAAACCTTTGAGCAATTGCTTGGCTTTGCTCGCTTCCCCGACATAAAGATACGAAAGTAGTTTGTAGAGGTTTTGTTTATTAATCAATTCTTCAGAAGAGCGTTCTTGATAATCAGAAATTGCTACCAATAATTCATCATAAGAGCCTAATTGAAGCAAAATCTCTGATTGCAATGTAAGGTAGTCGTCTCCAATAAAACCCAGCTCCATACTGCGGTTAAATTCCTTCTCGGCAGACAATGCGTTACCCATACCTTTGTATGCTTCAGCAAGCGCCATTCGATATTTAGCATTCTCAGGCTCCAAAGTAATGGCGTTTTTCAGCAAAACTATTGCCTTGCTATAATCTGCTTTGGCGGTAATTGCCTCGTTATATAAATCTTCAGGAGAACGATTATCGCTGCAGCCTGCAAGTACCAGAGCTATCGATAATAAAACAACAATCCCTTTATTCATTTTGCTCACCTTTTATTTTTACTTAATACTTTCCAATAGATTATTTCTTCTGGCTATATCCTCTGGTGTTGTTATAACTAGATTATTGAGAAACGACCTAGCTTTATCAAATTGTTCATTTGCCAACAGTATTTCTGCATAGTTTAGCGCCAGGTCGTTATTTATCGGCTTATTCCTATATAGGAGAATGGCTTTTTCTGAAGTTTCCCAGGCTAGCACAGCTTTTCCGCTTTTTAATAAGACCATAGCCTTTGTATCCAGAACTTGCGCGTTATTAGGAGCCAAATCTACCGCTTGATTAATTAGCGTAAGAGCCCTGTCAAAGTCTCCCTGCTCCATATTCAACCACGCAGCATTATTAATCGCGATGACGTTTGTAGGTTGCTCTTCTATCATCGCCTCATAAACTTTTAACGCGCCTTCACGGTTATTGGCCTGCAACTGAAGCGTACCCAATAATGAATATACCTGACTATTGCCCCCCATAGTTGCAATATGACCTTCAAGTAGTTCAATAGCTTGAGCTTGCTCGCTATTCCCAATAAGCGCGGCTGCTAGCAGAGTCACCATTTTGTTGTTAGGTTGGCTCTTGTAAAAAGTTGCAAGATTTTCAGCCGCGAGCGAAAATTGTTTATTCAGCAAAGCTATTCGCCCTTCAATACCATATTTGGCAGGTAGGTCGTCTACTCTCGATTTATAACTCTCATAAAACGCTTTCGCATCTGCCGCCTTACGCATGTCTAGCAGTATTTCTGTTTTAACAAAACTCAGTGTTAGGTACTCAGGGTGACGCTTAAGAGCTTCATCCACAGTATTTAGCGCACGTTTAAAGTCCTTTTCGTATACATAATATTCGGCAAGGTAAAAACTCGGCTCAATATGATAGGGATTAAGTTCAGACCAATCATCTAGTGCTTTTTTTAGCATGACAATATTTTTGCTCGCCTTCGCCGTGTAAACTTTCATCATCCAAAAAAGCTTTGGCGTATCTATGTTTGGCGTAATTTGGTTTAATAAGCCTATAGCACTTTCAAGTTCCCCCATAGAAAGCTGAGCTTCGGCAACAACAATTTTCAGGTTATCGTTAGCTGGTGCCTGAGTAAGCTTGTCTTTTAACGTTTGCAAAGCCTCCTCATTACGCAATAGCCTAAAGTACAATCTAAGCACTTTAAGATCGTAAGGGGCAGCTGTTATTGCTTTCTGTATGTAATCTTGCGCGGCATCATTATCGCCTTCTGCCTGAGAAATCTGAGCTAGTTGTGTCAGACTGTAGAGGTTGTCTGATTCTATTTTTAAGCCTTGCAATAGTAACTTTTTAGCGAGTGATAGATCTTTTCTTTTAAGCGCTATAGCTGACTCTAAATTATAGCCATCAGCTTTTTCTGGATAGCTTTCTTGCCATTTAGTAGCTATTGAAAGCGCACGTGCCGTGTCTCCAGACCTTACCGCTAAATAAGCAAGCGCGAGTTCAGCTTTGGCCAGTTCAGGGTCCAGCTCAACCGCCTTCTCTAGACTAGTAAGTGCCTCATCATCATCCACCATCATTCGCAGAATACCGTCTTTCAATAGCTTACTAGCATCTTCCGTTTGCACCTGCCCTTGTTTAGCAAGCACAGCTTTCGCTTCATTCGTCGCACCTGCTTGTAACAAACGATAACTTAATGAAGAATAGAAATCTGTATTCTCCGGACTAGCAGCCGTTAACTCTTCTGCCATTGTAGCTGCATCTTCTATTAAGCCCAGCTCAAGCTGGCTTACTACCAACATTTTTCGAGCAAAATGATCTTCAGGCAAAAATGACGCGAGTGATTTCAAGTGGTTCAGGGCTTGTTCGTAATTCTTTAAATAAAACGCACTCACACCGGCAACAAGTCTAATGTTCGGTTGGTTGAGCTTATTAGCCAACGCGAGTTCTGCATGTTTACTCGCATTTACATAATCTTTTTCTTCAACTCTTACCATCGCCTTTATATAGTTAGCAAAAGCTTGCTCAGGTAACAAAGCTAAAATACTGTCAGCGTGTTGCTCTGCTTCAACTAATTTCCCTTGCTGTAGAAGTGAATTTGCTAACATTAATTCGACAGAACGCTGGCCAGGTAGAAGAGATAGATATTTAGCGTAATTCTCACTAGCCATGCTAAAGTCTCGCTTAGCAGCGCCAATATGGCCAAGTAAAAGTACACCATGTGGGTTGGCAGGCAGGCTACTTAATGCCTCTTCTACCAAGGATCGCGCGCCTTCAAGATCTTGCTCTGCAAAGGTTAAATAAGCTTTGGCAAGCTGGTAATACCCTTTATTCCCTTCTTCTTTATTCAGTTTTTTAAGCAGTTCTTGAGCTTGCTCTGACGCCCCTGTCATCACATTGGCTAATATTTGGAAAAAACTTACCTTGATTTTAGCTGCTGGAGATAGTCCAGCTATATCGAACTCAATAATATTGATAAAGTCTTCGTTAAGGTAATAAGCCTCTGTCAACAGAGGCGCTACCAATGAAATGTCGTACTTATTCTGTAGGGCCCTTTCTAGCTCTTTAATGGCATTGACTCTGTTACCATCTTCTAGATAAATCTTGCCTAATAAGTAGCGCGCTTCACCGTTGTTTGGCTCTATCTGTATTGCATTCTTTAATGCAATAATAGATGTGGTAATATTCTCTTTGGCTAACTGTTCCTTTGCATCAGATATATATTGGTTCGCCGATTCAGGCTGTCCACAGCCTACAACAAACGTCAGCGATGCTAGCGGTATTAGAAGTTGCTTTGTTATATTTTTCATAATGACATCCATTACTACATATTTTTCAAGGAAAAAGCCCGTCAATGATGAGCGTTTTACTTATTGAATCGATTCTGTTTTCCACGTAACTATGTTGCTAAAAGAAGTGTTAATACTTCTTGTGTTTTTTCCTGCATGAGCGATTGGTCTGCGCGCGATTCAACGTTTAAGCGAACAACAGGCTCAGTATTGCTCGACCGCAAGTTGAATCGCCAATCGGCAAATTCCATACTAATTCCGTCGACTTTTTCTATTTTTTCGGCTGAATCTTGGTAATGCTCATAAACTCTTTCAATTGCTCTTTTGGGGTCTTCAAGTCGATTATTAATTTCACCCGAAGACGGGTATAGCGCGATGCGTTCTTTTACCAATTCTGACAAAGGCTTGTTACGCTGACAGATAAGCTCTGCAACAAGTAACCAAGGGATCATGCCGCTGTCACAATAGAAAAAATCTCTGAAGTAATGGTGAGCACTCATTTCACCACCGTAAATAGCATTCTCAAGTCGCATGCGTTCTTTAATAAAAGCATGACCTGTTTTGCTCTGAATTGCTTTACCATTTGAGTCTTCAACAATATCAATTGTATTCCAGGTCAGTCTAGGATCATGAATAATTGACTCTCCTGGCGACTTTGCGAGGAAGTTCTCTGCCAACAAGCCAACGATATAATACCCTTCAATAAACTGACCTTTTTCATCAAATAGAAAACAGCGATCAAAATCGCCATCCCAAGCGATGCCCATATCAGCATTATGCGCGATTACCGCTTCTGAGGTTGCGCTTCGATTTTCTGGCAAGAGTGGATTTGGGATACCATGAGGAAAGGTACCATCTGGCTCGTGATGCACCTTGATAAACTCAACAGGTATATTTGCATGTTGGAATTGGCGTTCAATCACATCAAGCGCTGGACCAGCAGCACCATTGCCTGCATTAACAACAAGCTTCTGCGGCTTGATGTTCTCAGGGTTAAGATAGGTCATTAAATGCTGTGTGTAAGCATTACTAATATCATGTGACGTGATAGAGCCTTTTTCACTAACCGCAGCGAAATCATTCTGTTCAGCCAAGCGCTGAATATCACGAAGGCCAGTGTCTCCGCTAATAGGTTTACTATCTGCACGGACAAGCTTCATGCCATTGTAATCAATGGGGTTATGGCTAGCAGTAACGCATATACCGCCATCACATTCTAAATGACTAGTTGCAAAGTAGATGTGTTCGGTACCCGCTAAACCTAAATCGACAACATCACACCCCGCATCAGTGAGCCCGTCTGCCAGAGCTTTGGTTAACGCTTCACTGGTTAATCGAACATCGCCACCAACTACAACTTTCTTTGGTGATAGATGTTGCGCAAAAGCACGGCCAATGCGATATGCGATATCTTCATTTAACTCTTCACCTAATTTCCCTCGGATATCGTATGCCTTAAAGCAGGTCAACTTTTCCATCAATGTATTCTCTTATTTCTTCAGTTTTTATTATTTTGGAGCTCGACCATATCTATCTTCAAAGCGCACTATGTCATCTTCTCCTAAATAGCTCCCAGACTGCACTTCAATCATTTCAAGAGGGAGTTTACCTGGGTTTTCAAGCGCGTGAACTGCACCGATCGGAATGTAGGTAGACTCATTTTCAGTCATTAAGAAAGTATCATCATCTACAGTCACTTTCGCAGTACCCGAAACGACAATCCAGTGTTCTGCGCGATGGTGATGCATCTGCACAGACAATTTAGCACCTGGTTTTACAACGATGCGCTTTACCTGAAAGCGTTCACCCATATCAATCGAATCGTAGCTTCCCCAAGGGCGATAAACTTCACGGTGGTGTGTAACTTCAGGACGCTTTTCTGCTTTGAGCTTGTTCACAACCTCTTTCACTTCTTGCACACGGTTTTTATCAGCAACCATTACCGCGTCAGGAGTGTCGATTACCACAATATTGTTAATGCCTACACTCGCAATAAGTTTATTTTGGCTATGTAGCAGGTTGTTGTGAGAGTCATATGTAATAACGTCGCCTTGGCAAACATTGCCATCGGCATCCTGAGGACTTACTTCCCAAAGAGCGCTGTAAGAGCCAACGTCGCTCCAGCCAGCATCGAGTGGCACAACAACTGCATCAGACGTTTTCTCCATAACGGCATAGTCAATTGAGTCGCTTGGCGATTGATTAAAACTATCTGCACTTGGCCGGATAAAATCTAAATCTTCGCTACTATCGCTAATCGCCTGCTGACATGCATTAAAGATTTCTGGGCTATACTGCTTCAGTTCTTGTAAATAAACCGATGCTTTGAACATAAACATACCGCTATTCCATAGGTACTGTTTGGAATTTAAATAACGAGTTGCTGCTTCAAGATCAGGCTTTTCCACAAACTCTTCTACTGCCGATACTTCGCCATCAGGCGCTGGCTGATACTTTATATATCCATATCCCGTTTCAGGTTTGTCTGGCACAATACCAAAAGTCACTAGCTTATCGTTCATCGCAGCTACTTGAGCCATAGAAACAGCGCTGTGGAACGCTTCTTGGTTTTTAATAACGTGATCAGCTGCTAATACTAGCATTACCGCTTCTTCATCACTTTTTAGTGCTTCAAACGCGGCAAGTGCGATCGCAGGAGCGGTATTCTTGCCAACAGGCTCCAATAGTATTTTACCTGCTCCACCAAGTGCATGTACTTGCTCAGCAACAGTAAAACGATGTGACTCATTGCAGATGAAAATTGGCTGCTGAGACTGTGCAGGTAAACGCTCGATGGTATCTTGTAACATTGAGGTATTGTTTACCAAAGAAATAAACTGTTTAGGAAAGTCATTTCGTGATAACGGCCACAAACGAGTACCGCTACCACCACACATAATTGCAGGATATAACTTAATAGATAGCAAAACTCATTTCCTTATTAATTAAACACTTAAAGCCAAGCCGTATTTTTCAATGAGACTGTATAATGTCGGCCTGGTAATGCCTAGCAATGCAGCCGTTTTCGACATATTCCCATCGGTTAGCGCATAAGCTTTTTGTATCGCTGTTGTTTCTGCCTGTTCTCGCACTGTGCGCAAGTTTAGTGACAGCTCGTAGGTTTCATCAGTTTGCGCCATGAGCCCAAGATCCAATGCTGTAACTTGTGAGCCCAAAGCCATAATGGCTGATGATTTAACTTTATTCTGTAATTCTCTAATATTACCGGGCCATTTATGTGATTTTAGCGCTTGAATAGCGTCATCGGCGAATGACTTAGCATTGCTTTTATAGTCTTTGGCGTACTGTTGAAGGAAAAACTGCGCAAGAATAATGACATCTTCTTCACGATCTCTAAGCGGCGGAATATCTAAGGTAATTTCGCTAATGCGATAATATAAGTCTTCACGAAAGTCTTTGTTAGCCACCATTTCTTGAAGGTGCTGATTAGTCGCACAGACAACACGTACATCAACAGGAATTTCTTGACGACCGCCAATTGGCTCTATCACTTTCTCTTGCAAAAAACGTAATAACTTGGCTTGCAAGTTAAATGGCATGTCGCCTATTTCGTCAAGGAATAGCGTGCCACCTTGAGCACATTCGATTTTTCCTTTTGTGGTTTTATGAGCACCGGTAAATGCGCCTTTTTCAAAGCCAAAAAGCTCGCTTTCAAGCAAAGTTTCGGGGATGGAAGCACAATTGATGGCTATAAAAGGCTTTTTCGCGCGATTACTAACATTGTGTACGGCTTTAGCTGTAACTTCTTTACCTGTACCACTCTCGCCAAGCAGCAACACGGTGATTTCGGTCGGTGCTATGCGCTGAATCATTTGGCGCATGCGATCAATACTGGCGCTATTTCCAATAATACCAGTATCGGTACCAGCAAAAGATTTAAGTGACCGGTTATCTTGTTCTAACGAAGCTAGGCCAAACGCTCTGGATACGATAACGTTAATAATGTCGCCGTCAACAGGCTTCTGATAAAAGTCGTAAGCACCCAACTCAATGGCCTTTAGCGCAACATCGTGGTTGTCGTTACCAGTAATAACAATCACTTTGGTATGTGGAGCAAGCGCTAAGATTTCTTGTAAGGTTGCTAAACCTTCAGAGGCGTTTGCAGTGTCGGGCGGTAAACCGAGATCTAGCGTCACCACTAATGGTTCATGGCGTCTCACCGCTGCTATCGCTGATTCACGGTCTTGTGCAAACACAACCTCGTAGTCAGACAAACTCCATTTAAGTTGTTTCTGAATACCTAAGTCATCATCAACAATAAGTAATTTTTCCATAAAAAATAAAAGCCTCTAATTATTTTTTATGGGAATCGTTAACTTGAAAGTACTGCCTTCATTCTCAACACTGTGCACAGTCAGCTCGCCGCCGAGTCCTTCGGCAAACTGTTTAGCCTCGTATGCACCGATCCCCATTCCTGCATTTCCCTTGGTCGTATCGAAAGGTTTAAATAGACGCTGCTTAATGAACAGGTCACTCATACCACAACCTTTGTCGATAACGGATAGCTGCAAACAACCATCAACTTCCGCTGCTGTTACGATAACATCGTCACCATCTTCTGAAGCTTCCTGTGCATTTTGCACTAAGTGATTGAGTACAGATATTAACTCTTCATTTACATATGATACTAATTCTCTATTAATTTCGGCGTGAACTCTAGGTTTATTTACATTTCGTTGTGAGACAACCTGGTTGATAACATCAAATGACGCGGTAAATTTATCATGCGTTTCAGGTACCTGTTTATTTCTCAGTTGCGTTAGTACTTTATCTAAACGTTCTGTTGCAGACTCTACCGTTTCAAAGACATCATCAATAAAGGCAGGGTTATTACGATGCTTCTCTGCATTACTATTAATAAGTGCCAGTTGTGCTTGGACGTTTTTGAGGTCGTGCACCAAAAACGCTGACATGCGATGAAAGGCTTCAAACTGCTTGGACTCTGACAATTCAATATTGGCTTCATTCAGCGAGAGGTAATGACTCAGTTGTTTTGTTATCGCAAATAACAAATCCCTATCTTCCCAATTTAATAGATTCGTATCGTCGCCCCTAGACAGAAGAAATAGGCCGTATAACTTACCAGCACTAATAATTGGAATAACAACATCGATACGCTGCTCCTGGAAAAAGTCTATATCAAGATCAAGTTGAGGATAGCTATCTTCTATAAACCGATATTCCCTGATATCGACAATCCAACGAGTACGGTCACAGTATTCTGCTATTACCCTTAATTTAGAGAGCTCAAGCTCCTTGATATCAAACTCTTTATCAGCGAGTAGTTTGAAACTCTCATTTCCTAAACACTTCACCATAAGCCCTCGATGTATATTCATCGAAGAACAAATAATATTGAGAGCAGATGAGTAAAAGTTGTTGTTATCGCGTATCGCTAGTTGTTCCAGCGATTTTAGCCACTCAACGCGGTAATCATATTTATTGGCAAAAAAATGTTTGGTAATAAATACCTTAACCTCTCTCCTTAGTCTTTCTGTTAACAAAAGAGCTATGAGGACAGCAATTCCGAGCGCTGCAAAAGCAATACTAAATACGCCGCCCCATTCTCCACCAATCCAATTAATTACGTAGCCAGCGGTCGCAAGCACCAAAAGGTAACTACCAGCAATAAAGAGCATAGAGCTATAGAACACCACGTCTCTTGAAATAAACACATCCACTTGCCAATCTTTAACTCTTCGGCTGGTAATTAAGAAAAATGGCACGCCAACAGCGATGATGTAGCCTCGTGCATACCAAAAATCGAAATCAAGCTGACCTAACATCGCCGCTTGTGCGAAGATAACGAAATCCACAACACAAATCGTACCAATGCCTATAACCATTGGCCATAGTGCCCATTTAACCTTAGCAATACTATTACGGTACAACTGCTCCAACGCGACAATAACGGCTAAGTTAAGCACCAAAAATAGTAAAAATAGGTAGTGATTACCCGCACCTGAGCTTTCGGTTAGATACCAAGCACCCAGGGATAAGCCAGCTCCCAGGATCGTATATTTCAGGCAGGACTTGTTGTTAAAGAAATCGCTAAAACTGCTAATCCCTATTCGTGCATTTACCAGCAACATTAGATAGCTTAATAGCTTTAAGTTCTCGGCAATAAGTACGTTCTTAAGAGAAAAACCAAATCTAATCTGAAGCGCAGCAATGGCGCAGGCGACAATTGATACTAATGAGACAAAAGTGATCTGAATCGCGATAAAAGATTTCTTACGAATCACTGCAAGCAAGAGAAAGAAAGCGAAATAGGCAAATGTAGCAACGCTAAAGCCCAGAGAGCCAATAAAATCCATCAAAATGCGCTCGTTATTATTTTAAAGCCAACATTAACAAGCTAGGTTATAATTGCAACAAAACAGTACTATCAATTGCTGTTTCCCTGATTTACACTAATGTGATTAGTATCCTTTCAAGGTTAAAAATAAGCTATACATTTCAATGCCATAGCACATGGGTACAATAGTTGCTTCATTGTCGATTATTAAGCGCTTTTTGCGCCATGTGTAAATTTTATCGACAGTTGCAAAGCGTACGACGCAGTTAGGAATGATGGAAATGTCTGACAAAGAGAATTTAAAGAATGACGAACAGCAGGTAGTAAGTCCTGAAGGGCGTCGCAGTTTTTTAAAGAAAGCTTCTATTGCTGCCCCTATTGTAGTCGCCTCTTCTGCGAAGCCAGCTTGGGCAGGTGGTAAGACAATTACATGCATGTCTGGCGCTATGTCAGATAATTTCTCTGGCAAGGAGCCTACGTGCGACCTGAAAGCAAAGAATGCGAAAGATTGTACATATTGGCGAAATAAGTATGTAGAGCACCGCACTAAAACGAGCAAAAAGAAAAGCGATTGTAATAAGCTCGGAGTTGCTGACTATAATCAGCACTACAAATTTGTAGGTAACTACTATTATAAAGCAAGTAATAAGCGTTGGGTTAATACAGGCATCAACAAAAGCAATAGTATGGGTTCGCACACAACTATAGAGCAGATGCTAGATTCTAGCGACGAATTTTACCAAGAAATTGCTTCAGCACTGTTAAACGCCAAAACATGTGAAAAAGATATCAACTGTATTGACTACCCATACTCAAGCAGCGAGGTTATCGACATATTTACGCAAGTCGATAACATATTGGACGGTTCAATGCGTTCTATGAAAATGGAAAACGTAGCGAAAATGCTCAGAGGCATCCGTATCGGCTAGTCGCCATCATTTCCCATTTAAGTCTTAGGGATAAGTTCTTGGACAAAGTTCAAAAATATAAATGCACTGTAGGGTTTCGCTTTAATGACTCTTCAGTGCTTTTTTGTTCGCACACCGGTAAAACGCATGTTGTCGAAGACAGCGCGCTCGAATTGCTAGAAGAAATACCCGAAGAAAAAGCCATTTCAATTGAATCCATACTCCATAAGATTTCAATTAAGTACCCACACGATGACAAAGAGCTTTTATCTCAATATATTAGCGATATAATCAAATCACTCATCGACTACGAAATCATCAGCTGTAAACAGTGAAATTAAACGTACTATCGAATTCCGAGATAAAACGGTGTTGTAAAAACGAAGGGCTAGTTATCACAATAGGTCCCTACGTTTTTCGCATTCGCTCTAGTATGCAAGATATACATAGAAACTTAGGAAAGCTCTACGGCCAGTTTGAACTAGCAAAAGAAGATGAAATTGTTGATTTCAATATTCAAATTGATATGCCATATGGCTTTAGACGGTTTTACAAACCTCAAGTAGATTTTAAATTAGAGGGGTACGCACCGTTCCTTCCGTTGCCTGCTACACAGGCGTTTCCGATACTCGAGTGGGGGATGAATTGGTGTATTGCACAACACACGTTTGACTACCTATCGATTCATGCTGCCACGATTGAGAAAAATGGTTTCACAGCAGTGCTTCCTGCTGAATCCGGCTCTGGCAAAAGCACATTAACAGCGATAATGGTCTCTAATGGCTGGAGATTGTTATCAGATGAGATGACACTGATCTCGCTTAGAACAGGGGCTGTAAGTCCTATTTCTAGACCTATAAGTCTTAAAAACCGTTCTATTGAAGTTGTTAAGGCTTATAACTCCGAAGCGATATTTTCGAATGTAGTTAGCGATACGAATAAAGGCACTATCGGTCATATGAAATCTCCTGACTCGTCGATAGAATCGATAAATAAAACAGCAGGAATAAGTGCCTTTATTTTTCCTAAATACGAAGCTCGCGCTGATTGTAATCTTTCCCCCAAAGTTAAAGGGGAAGCACTGCTTAGCGCAATCGAACAAAGCTTTAACTATGACATTCTAGGAAAGATAGGATTTAAAACCCTTACCAAGGTTATCGAACAAGCCAATTGCTATGATTTTAAATACAGTAGCACGCAAGACGCTGTCGACACCTTCGAAGCATTAGCGCAATCCTTATGACTTCACCAGTTCTTATAACCGCATTAAAGTCACCTGCAGTCGTCTCTAGTTTTTCTACTGATGATTGGAACCAATTATTTGCCCAACTAAGAGTCAGCCAAACTGCACTTTATTTCCTCGATTTTATAAAGCGTAATGGCTTGATAGAGTCGACCCCAAACAAGATAATTAATTATCTTGAGAATGAGCGTTACAAAGTTGATTACCAGCGTAATCAAACGATATACGAAGTCAACGAAATAAACGAAGCGTTGTCATTAGAAGGTATCCAAGCCATTTACTTGAAGGGGGCAGCCTATGTTTTAGCTGATCTTCCAATTGCTAAATGGAGAAACTTTGCAGATATCGATTTACTTGTCGCAAAAAAAGATATAGCTAACGCCGAGATACTATTAAAAACGGTCGGATATAGCTCTCAAAAAACTGATGACTATGACCAAAAATACTATCGGGAATATATGCATGAAATTCCTCCTCTTCAGCAAATTGAGAGGGGAACTGTAGTAGATTTACACCACAATATATTACCTACATGTATTTCTACACCGCTAAATATCAACTTACTCGCCGAAGACTCTCGTCAAGATGAACTCGGTTTAAATAGCAGAGTTTTCAAGCCTGAGGCCATGTTTCTTCATTCTGCGATCCACCTGTTCCAAGAAGGAGAATTTGAAAAGGGGCTCAGAGACTTACTCGACTTATCAATACTCTATCAAGAATTTACCAATGGAGACGAAGCATTTGACGGTAAAGTCATAGAACTTGCGGTTAATAGTGAGCAACAAAAACCTTTATATTTTGCGTTGAGATTTATAGCTAAGGTACTACATGTTGAACTTTCACCAGTGGCAACTAATTTCGTTGACACTTTTGCTCAACAATACCGATATGTAAAACTGACTGACTTTATTTTCACGCATGTGCTTATTCCGCACCATGAAAACTGTCGCACCGTTAAGCACTCCTTAGCAAAGCTCACCGCGTATTTACGAGGCCATCTAATGAGAATGCCACTAAGACTGCTCATACCCCATCTGATTAGAAAAAGCTGGGTAGCACTAATGAAGAGTGACCTGTTACAGAAAAACAAAAAGCAAGAGATTAAGTTCTAGCATTCTTCGTTAATAAGAATATAAGCACAGGCACTAAAGTTAAGCTTGCTACTGCTGACACCAGCAGGCCAGAGATAATCACCATACCAAGCGGTTGCCACAATCCACCACCGAGAAGGGTAAGTGGTATCAACCCCACAACCGTTGTTAGGGTCGTAAGTATAATCGGCGTAAATCGCGTTTGGCTGGCCTTCAACGTTGCCTTTAATTTCTCTTCACCTGCAGCTAATAACTGGTTAGTGGTGTCAATAAGAATAATGGCGTTATTCACCACAATACCAAACAAGCTGATCAATCCAATAAATGCCATCATGGAAAACGAGAGATTAGTCAAATAGAGCCCTAAAGCTGCGCCTGTTATCGCAAATGGTACAGACGAGAAAACAATTATTGGCTGTATAAACGATTTAAATTGCAACACTAGCACAGCAAAAATGCCAATTGCCGTTACCAGCATAATTTGTGCTAAACCGGAGAAAGACTCCTGCCTAGACTCTTCTTCGCCGCCCATCTTATATGACATACCTGCTGGCAACTGATATTTTTCAAGATATTCTACTATCTGCTGAGTTAATTCGAATACTGAGTAGCCTTTAGCGACGTCAGCCGAGACCTTAGCCATACGCAACTTTTGGTAATGGAAAAAGTTGCTCTGTCCCTTAGCTAATTTCAGTGTAGCGAATTGATTAACAGGGATAAAATCACCAGACATATTGGCAACTTCCAACTGAGCTAATGCATCTATATTACGCTGATTTTGTCTAACGACTATCGCGTAATCTTCACCATTTTCTGCGGTCAGATGCCCGATCGTTTGACCTGCTAAAACAGTATTGATTGCTTGATCCAGCGTGTTTATATTCATGTTATGCAAGCCGGCTTTATCGTAGTCAATCTCAAGGTGCATTTCGCTATTTGCTTCACCGATCGGGTTATCTAGATTAATTGCGCCGTCCAGCTGACTGATAAACTTAGCTAAATCATTGGAAACCCGAGTTAAATCATCCAATGATTCACTAATAAAACGAACCGTTAACACTTGGTCGGTAACAGGCCCCTGAACAAATTCTTTGACGTAGATTTTAGCTTCAAACCATTGCGAAAATGACAAGCGAAGTTTAGTCACTAAAGCTTCCAATTTAGCTTCATCGTCAGTGTTTAGGTTAACCAGCGCTTGACCAAATTTTTCTTGTCCTCGCTTGGGTATTTCATTGTAGTAAATCCGTGGATTCGAGTTGCCAACATTCAGCGCTACATTGTTCACCAGCGGACTTTGCAATAACTCTGCTTCCACTTTCTTCAAAACATACTCGGTGTACTCGATAGAAGAGTTATCAGGCGTGACAACGTCCACTAACAACATGGGCTTTTCAGCGTTTGGAAACAAGCTAACTTTTACTTGTGGGAAAATAGACCCTAAAGCCATCAGCGTCAGTACGCCGATAAGTAAAATTATCCATCTAAATTTAATTAAAACAGTTAAAAAACGCCGATAGATACTGCTCGCGAATAAACCCAGATAGTGTTGAAGAAATTTAAAGCCACCTTCTTTTTGTCTAAACAACAAGCTAGCCAATAGTGGCGTCAGTGTTAATGCTAATAGCAGTGATGCTAGAAGCACTAGTACGACAGTGACAGGCATTGAACGGACAAAATCACCTGTGTTACTTGCTAACATCAGCATTGGTAGGAAAGCCAACATGGTTGTCGCAGTACCGCTAATTATCGCCCAACCTACTTTTCCGCACCCTTTTACAACAGCCTCTTTGAGAGTCTCACCATGTTTAATTTCTCGGTGAATACTCTCTGTTACAACAATGGCATTATCTACTAAAAGGCCCAAAGCGATAATCAAGCCGACGATCGACATTTGCTGTAATCCAAAACCAGAGAAATCAAGCCAGCCAATGGCAATAATAAACGACAGAGGAATAACGACAATGACTACTAAAGATTCTCTTACCCCTAAGAAAATAAGGGCTAATAGCCCAACCAAGACGAGACCTTGCCAAAGGTTTTCGAAGAAACCATTAACCCGTTTCTCTACACTGTCTGTTTGCGTAAACACTCGGTCGATGCCAATAGCATCGGGTAAGGTTTGTTGAAAATCTTCAATAACCTTGTTTACTTGCTCTGTAACCTGAAAAATATTGGTTTTAGCACGTTGCTCAACCGTTAAAAAAATCACAGGGTTACCTTTGAAGTAAGCTAGATAAGTTGGTTCGCGCTCGCTATAGCTTACTTCTGCCACATCTTTGAGACGTACAGCAGCTATAGGGGTTTGTTTTACAATGGTATCGCCAATTTGAGCTAAGTCGGTAAATTGCCCACTCACCTTTACGTTAAATCGCCTACTACCAGCATTCACAAAACCTGGCGTGATATTGCTTGCTCTACCTGCAAGAATTTGGTTAATTTGCTCTATCGACACGCCATGGTGCTTCAATAGTTGTAAATTCAGATCTACAGATACAATGGGCTCTGGATAACCCCAAATAGAAGCTTTTTGTACGCCGGATAGTGCTTCTATTTCTTTCTCAAGTAACTTGGCATAAAACTCCATGTCTTTGTAGTTATTCGTTGTAGAGCTAATTGCCAACTGCAAAATGGCCACACTCGTAGGAGTCGCCTTGATTACTTCGACTTGAACTACGCCTGCTGGAAAGTCTGGTTCTACTTCCGCTACCGCTTGTTTCACTTGGTTATATGCATTGTCGGCATCTGTCCCATAGGCGAAATCAATCGATACGCGCGCTCCACCAGTGCGTACTTGCGATTCAATCTTCTTGATATTCTCGATATCTTCAAGTTCACCCTCTATGGCGTCAACAACTAGTGTTTCAACATCAATAGGGGAAGCCCCCGGATATACCACTTCAATTAGGGTGATCGGTAAGTCAAATTGCGGATCTTCTGAACGTGGCATATTGAGATAAGAGACAATCCCAACCAACATCAATAAAAGAACAATTGTTAGCGTAAATTGTGGATTACCAACCGCTAAAGCAGGAAGACGCATTAATGCCCCTTGTTGCTACTTTGAGTTTCAACAGTAAGATGCTGCCAGCCCCTAACAACGATATCGAGAGTCAAATCCATCGCATCAGCTTCGAGATAAATATGCTGGCTATCAATATGGGCTATAGGAAAAGTCTGGTGGCTAAGTTCTTTAGTTAATTTATTTTGAACCAACACAATCGCACGATCTTGCTCATCCATTTTTATCAGTGCGTCCAACGGTATTTTATAACCAAACTGATGTTGTGACTGACTTATGTTTACTTGCGCAATTTGGCCAGCAAGCATGCCTCTTTGCACTATTGATTGCGGAATAAGTACGTCTATAACAAACAAATTACTATCGCCAGCAATAGCAGGGATACGGTTCACTTTTGCGTTAAATTCATCTGTACCGGGCAGCACTACAGTCACTATTTGTCCTAACCGAACTGACGCGATCTCCATTCCAGTCAACGCAACTTTAACTACCCAGTTATCATTGAATGCTGCGACCTCTAGCGCACTTGTGCCCGGTGCTTGATACTGCTCTAAGTCAGTATGACGGGCTAAAACAATACCATCAAAAGGTGCTATGATTTGAGCTTTTTCTAAATTATAATAAGCAACTTGATAGGCTGAACGAGCAGTTTCTACATTAGTAGTTGCAAGGTCAAAGGCTTGCTCTGAGCCCAGGCCCTGATCGATTAAGCGTTGCTCACGCGTGAAGTTATTCTTAGCTTGCAATAGCTGAGCATACTTCGCATTTTTATCCGCTTTTAATTCTTCCGTAACAATTGATGCTAATACATCACCTTCTTTAAATCTGTCACCCTCATCAACCGAAATTCGATTTAGATACCCTGACGATTTGAACGCCAAATTAACTGTGCGCTTAAAAGTAAGCTTGCCGGTTCGAGAAAATGAATTGGTGACAGGTGCAACAGAGAATTGCTCAACTATTAATTGCTGTGCTGTTGCCTGCATACTAGCAGTTGATAATAGAACAGTGCTCAAGATAGCTAAAAATAATAGCCCTAATCGATCCATGTAAAAGATGACCACCTAAAAAGTTGAAAGTGAAACTAAACGAAACTCTAGTCGAGAAAATTTAGAATGTACATATAATAACCGAGTTATCGGCTGCTAAATCATTGACTTTAACGATAAATACGAAGCGAAATGAATCCAGTGGACAAAAACACATAATAGCTATACTATTCTCCGCGCTGCACCCATAGCTCAGCTGGATAGAGCGCTGCCCTCCGGAGGCAGAGGCCGCAGGTTCGACTCCTGCTGGGTGCGCCATTGTTCTTCCGACTCCCCCTGTAAATAATAACCATTAAACACACCAAGCAAGCCTTAAAAAATCTTTCAAAAAAGCGTAAGCGTTTGTTTAAAAATCCTTCACAGATCTGACACAAACCCTGCATAGCATATGCCTCGTAGGTTAAAGTGGAACAACAAGACTAGAGCTTGATATGAAACAACATCATCGCACGGTTTGGTTATCAGATATTCACCTCGGCTGCAAAGACTGCAAAGCTGAGTTACTCCTCGACTTTCTTGAACACAACACCATGGAGACCTTGTATCTCGTTGGTGACATCGTCGACTTTTGGGCGCTTAAGCGTCAGTTCCTATGGCCTGAAAGCCACAACCGTCTGTTACACGCCTTATATCAAAAATCGCTAGATGATACTCATGTAGTTTACCTGCCGGGTAATCACGATGAAATTATCAAGCCCTACGCCAATATGTTGTTCGGCAACATCGAAATTAAGAAGCGCTTAGTACACACCACGGCACAAGGTAAGAAGCTACTAGTGCTTCACGGTGACGATTTCGATGGCGAAGTCTGTTTAGCTAAGTGGCAAGCTTGGCTAGGTGACAAGCTCTACGATTTTCTACTTTGGTTAAATCGAAACTTAGACTATTACCGACGTATGCGAGGCTATCACTACTGGTCTCTGGCCGCACACATCAAGAAGCATTTTAAAAAAGCCAACGAAGCGATTGCACGTTACCGAGCTGCTGCGTTGAAAGAAGCCGCAAAGCACGATTTAGATGGGATTGTTTGTGGGCACATACACCATCCAGAAATCGTAGAGATTGATGGACTGACATATTGTAACGATGGTGATTGGATAGAAAGTTGTAGTGCATTAACAGAAACCTCCAGCGGTGAACTCGAGCTAATGTATTGGACATTAATGCAGCCTAAACTCTCGATTGTGCCCCTAGCTAGTTAATTGACTAGCTCACTATTCGATAGAGGCCGAGTGAAACTATCCCAATGACCTTATGAAACACGGGTGATGTTCATAAAAGCATCATCTGATTGTCACTTTTTGTTCATCTAGTAACGCTAATTTTGCCCTGAGAACAGCTGAGTAAATACAACTAAAAATATTCAGCAAAGCGCATTAGGAGTGACTATGTTTCGCGTTGACGACGTTGTTGAAAAAAACTTACCTGCGATTTCCGGCAAACCTTGGCTAGAAAAACCTGTAAAAGCTGCACTTCGCGGCCTTCTTCACGAAAAAGAATTTCACGAATTTGAACAACAATATCCACATTTATCCGGATTAGACTTTGTTGAGCAAGTGCTAAATAAGTTCAATGTCAGTTACTCAGTTCGTGACTCCGAGCGAGAGAACATTCCAGCAAATGGACGACTCGTCATCATCGCCAATCACCCTATTGGCTCTATTGACGGTTTGGCACTGATTAAGATGGTGGCTGATATCCGTCGAGATGTAAAAGTTGTCGTCAATAGCTTACTAATGAACTTAAAACCACTAAGCCCTTTGCTTTTACCTGTTAATAATATGGTCGCGGGCGCGACGCCCAAAGACAATATTCATGCAATTCACGAACACTTAGCGGCTGATAACCCCATTATCGTTTTTCCTGCTGGTGAGGTATCTCGCATCCATCCTGCTGGTGTGCGTGATCCTAAGTGGCAAACCGGTTTTCTGCGTTTTGCACAAAATGCTAAAGCGCCAATTTTACCGGTATACATACAGGCGAAAAACTCTGCCGCATTTTACGGTGTATCCATGATGTACAAACCAGCCTCGACGCTCTTATTGGTCAACGAAATGTTTAAACAACAAGAAAAGGACATTCCGATGCGCATAGGGCAACAAATTCCGTTTGAAAGCTACAGTAAAGTGCAACTGGATATTAAAACCAAAACTAAGCTGTTCAAAAAACACTTATATCGTTTGAAGTCAGGGAAGGCAGATGTTTTTCAAACGCAAAGCGCGATAGCACCCGTTGAAGATAGAAAGTTGCTGAAAAAGGCCATTAAACAATGCGAGTTTTTGGGCACGACTCAAGATGGTAAATCAATTTACCTACATCGCGCAGTAGAGAGCGACCCTATCATGAGAGAAGTAGGCGTACTGAGAGAAGTTGCTTTCCGCATGGTAGGCGAAGGCAGTAATATGCGTCGCGATATCGACAAATATGATGGCCATTATTTACACCTTATCCTTTGGGATAATGAAGAGTTAGAAATCGTCGGGGCCTATCGCCTCGCTGATACAAAGGCCATTATTGATAGCCAAGGTATCGAAGGCTTATACACACATACGCTTTTTGAACTGACTGAACAAATGACGCCATACCTAGAAAACGGCTTAGAATTGGGTCGCAGCTTTGTACAGCCTAAATACTGGGGGAAGCGCAGCCTTGATTACCTGTGGTACGGCATTGGCGCGTTTCTCAACAAATACCCACATTATCGTTATTTATTCGGCCCAGTAACGATGAGCAATGCCTTACCACAAACGGCAAAAGAACTACTGGTGTATTTCTATAAGCTTTATTTTGGTGCTGATCGAGAAATCGCGCCTTCGCGTTCGCCGTTCACACTCAATCAACCCGCGATGGAACAGCTAAAAACACAATTTAGTGGTGACGACTACAAGGCCGACTTCACTCAGCTAAAGCATTTACTTGCCAATATGGGCACAAGTGTCCCAACCCTTTACAAGCAGTACAGTGAGCTAACAGAAAAAGGTGGAGTGCAGTTTATCGATTTCGGAGTCGATAAAGATTTCAATGACTGTATTGATGGTTTAGTACTGCTTGATATCACGACACTCAAAACTAAAAAACGCCAGCGCTATCTAGGTGAATAAAGAGGGATGAGTAAAGGGCGAGTATATAGGCTAAGCAAAAAACTAATCCAAGAAACGTCTTTAAAAGAATAAATCACATTTGCTCATTTAGAGAGACCAGGGCGCCTTGGTCTCTTTCTTTACCTTCATCGTTACCCCGGCAAGCTACCACAGACTTTCTCCGCTCAATCGCATTTTTTCTGCCTTCCATAGACAAACCAGAGCAAGTTTCGCTATGTTACAGAACAATCGTTAATCTCTCGTTTATTGGTTAGCGTATACAACCAATAAAAATACAATCACAACAACAACTAAATACAATATTATAATTAAAAACATACTTGCCATTGCCGTATGTGCATCGCTGGTTGGTTGCGGCCAACAAGAAGCACAAGACACAAGTGCAACTGCTACACCTGCTGAAGCCAAAGTTGAAGCATTAACTTACCCAACAACACGTAAAGGCGACGTCGTTGATACCTACTTCGAAACACAAGTTGCCGACCCTTACCGCTGGCTCGAAGACGACATGAGCGAAGAAACTGCCGCTTGGGTTAAAATGCAAAACGAGGTTACATTCGATTACTTAGCGCAAATCCCTTACCGCGAGAAGTTAAAAGAAAGACTAACTAACCTGAGCTGCGCATAAGAAATTGAACTAAATACCCTTGTGGTGATCAGATCTTTCGACAAAGTGACACAAGATTACTAAGGCAAGGGCATGAATAACTTAGATGCAATTTACGTAGAGGTCGATGATTT
>JAKVCY010000053.1 GCA_022448425.1 Thalassotalea sp.
AATAGATCATACAAGGCATCGTAGCTGTATCTCATTTATGGTTAATTTAATAGCTGGATTAATTGCCTACACTTTTCAGACTAAAAAGCCGAGTATAAAAGTGACTCGGCTTTAATTCTTATACAGATCTGAGGTTAACTAGCTTAAAGCCAGCTAAGGCATCACCTATTCCATTACTATATAGTTTGGATGAGATTTAATTCGGTCTAACCAAGCCAGTATTGCGGGATAGCTTGATAGTTCAAAGCCCCCTTCAGGTGCAAGCCATATAAAGAAATGTCTGCGATGGACAGCTTATCACCTACTAATTAAGGCGTTTGAGAAAGTTGGTTTTCCACCACCTTTAGAGCTTTATGACCACCAACTTGCTTTGATTCGTAGTCGGTTTTTCGATCATCGGGAAGGCCCGAGTACTTTGCAATAAAGCGAGCAACAGCGATATAGGGCTCATGACTGTATTGTTCAAAGAATTGCCATTGCAACACTTGTGCATGCATAAAACGGTCACTTGGCAACAATTCACTGTCTACCGCTAGGTAATTGAGTATTGCATTTGATTCGGATAGACAACCTCCGACATCTAATTCCTGTAGCGGTATTTTTCCATTGGGATTTGTAGCAATAAACGCATCAGTTTGGGTCTCTTTATTTAATATATCAACTTCAACCCATTCGTGCTCAATATTGAGCAATGCAGCAAGTAATTTTATTTTGTAGCAATTGCCAGACTTGATATCACCATAGATGCGCATTTTTATTCCATTTAGTTTAAACCAGTCATGTTTATCGACTCATTTACAACGAATTAGCTAAAAACCAACTTATTCGTGTCGACTGTATTTAATGGCTAACTATCTTGTGCTAAGTCTTCTATATCTTCAATAAAATCATCAATCTTGTTATTCAGGCGATTAGTTTGTTTTTGCGATAATCCATTCATTACTTCTGTAAACAGGCCAACAAAAACACGATTATTCTGCTCACGGAGCGAAATATATTCGTCTGAGATTAGCTTTTCTGGTTCACTAATTAGCTCAGCAAATAATGCGACGTACTCCTCTTTGCTCAGAGATACATCTAAGGCATCAGTAAACGAATTGTGCCATGCCATACGATAACCCATCCAATGGGTGAAGGTAGATTGCAACTTACCTGTTGCCTCACAAATATCTGCTTTCTGTGATTTACTTAATTTCCCTACCCAGCTTTTAAATTGACTCTGCTGCTCCTTGCATTCCTCTTTTACCCATTCTTCTCTGGATAGCTCTTCTCTATTTTCAATACGCTCTTTGTTTTGCTTATCAAGATTGGCTAATAATTCTTTACGCTGTTTTTCGCTAAGCATGTGCGTGAGCTCTATAAGATCGGTTTTTGCTTTCTCTCGCACAACAATCCAGTACTCGTTAGTTTTACCTAAGTGTTCTTTCGCTTTTTCTTCGGTAATTCCCGCAGCTAGGTCAGCTTTTAGTTGCTTTAGCTGTTCAGCATAAATTGTCATTTGTGTTTCACGGTGCCAAACGTGCAACTCATTAAAGATTTCATCGAATACTTTTTGTTGCGTTTTATTCAGTGTCACATAGTCATCTAAATACCAGTTTGCCCACCAATCTAGATGGTTATATACGAAGCTGAAGCTACAACCAGTTAATAAAACACTGCATGCTGCTACAGTTAATGACTTTGTCGCTTTTGAGAATTTTGACAACACTGAAACCTTTCCTTGATTTAAATTAATTAGAAGTTCTAAACCGATGTATTAACGATAATTTATTATTTATCATTAATGAGTGATAGATTAAATATGTAACGAATAGTTCCAAACAATTAGGTCACATACCCTAATCGGAAGGAAACATGATATGACCACAAAGCGCATTGGAATTTTAACCAGGGACGACGATGCGCCAGGGATGAACGCAGCGATAAGAGCGATTGTGCTTGCAGCCCATTAATTTGACTTTCAATGTGTTGGTTTTATTTCAGGGTATAACGGATTAATCGAACAAGATTACCAAATACTGATTCCTCAAGATGTACAACATATCATTCATCGCGGCGGCACCATACTGAAAAGCGCTCGTTGCCCGCAGATGTGTACTGTTACAGGGTTAAACCAAGCAGTATCGAGCCTTATTAAACTTAAAATAGACACGTTGATTATTATTGGTGGAGACGGCTCGCTTAACGGTCTTTTGGCAATAAAGCAGTATTGGCAAGGCCACGTTATTGGTCTCCCCGGCACTATCGACAATGACTTGGACGGCACGGATTTTACCATTGGCTATTCAACCGCTATAAATACCGCAATTGAAGCTATAGACAAGATTCGAGATACCGCAGATGCATTTGACCGTGTTTTCGTAATTGAGCTGATGGGTAGACACTCAGGCCACATCGCGTTTAATGTCGGTATAGCGACAGGTGCTGAGCAAATCATATCGTTTGAAAATTTTTCCCCTGACCAAACACAAGAAAAGGTCATACAAATTGTTAACGACATCGCTAAGCAACATCAACTAGGCAGATCCAGCTATCATATCGTAATTTGTGGCTTGGCGGTCCTCAAGCGTTAAGCGAGCAATTAAAGTCCATGGTAGCTATTGATACAGGGGTATGTGTGCTGGGGCATACTTAACGTGGAGGAACTCCTGTCGCAAGCGATCGAATACTTGCGACGAGACTAGGTGTGGCTTTGGTTCATGCGGCAAATAAGGGTTAAACCGACATCATGCTTGGAGAGTTAAAGTCGGAAATTGTTTCTGTACCACTATCAGAGGCGATAATGCATCAAAAAAAGGCTGAGGAAAATTTAGTGGCGGTGCAAGAAGACATATTAGCGCTAAGTGCCCAATACCGTTAAAGAGTACCGTTTAAGAATACCATAAGAGAGTATAGTGAAACAATATTGCGATAACGCCTGCACAAGCTTAGTAAATCTCATGCAGGCTCACTGGGTGCGTTATTGGGTAACCGCTTGCTTTACTTTATCTTTGTAACTGCGGCTAACTTTTAGTTCCTTTCCATTATTCATCACTAAGAAGTATTCGCCGTTGAGTTGGCTACAGAACTTCTGTACATAGTTTTTATTGACGATGGTCGAACGGTGACTGCGAATAAAAATACGAGGGTCGAGCGCTTCTTCAAGCTGCTTCATGGTTTTTCTTAAAATATGCGTACCATCTTCCGTGTGAACACACATGTAATCACCAGCCGCATCAATCCACCAAATTGAATTAACAGGCACTCTGCTCAACTCACCGCCATCTTTAATCGGTAAAACATCAGAATACTGAGAAATAGATACGGTTTGGTGTTGTTCTAATTCGGCAAGAATTGCTTGTTGATCATTACCAGTAACATCGCTAACAAGTTTTACCAGCTTATTTTTATGGTCGCTATCGGCTTTTGAGCGAATGTGTTCTCGAATTCTCTCTAGTGCCTGTGCTAATCGAGTTTCATCAGCAGGCTTCATCAGGTAATCAATTGCATGTACTTCAAAAGCCTTAAGCGCATATTGATCAAAAGCCGTTACAAAAACAACAATTGGAAGTTCTAGACCTTGAGCAATTATCTGTTCTATGACTTCAAAGCCCGTTAACCCTGGCATTTGAATATCAAGAAACATTAAATCTGGTTTTTGGCTTCTGATCACTTCAACGGCCTCTCGACCATTGCCGCATTGCGCAATAATGTCGATATCCTTGTGCTCTTCTAACCTAAATGCCAAGCCTTTTCTTGCTAGCGGTTCATCATCGACAATGATGGTAGAAAGTGTAGACGACATACTAACTTCCTAATTCGTAAGGGATCCTAATGTTTACTTTAACACCAGAAGGCACATTATTGGAAACAACAAGTGAATAATTATTTTTATAAAGTGCGTTCAATCTCTCACGCGTGTTCGCTAAGCCAACACCATTCTCACGATGTAGATTGCCATTAGTAATTTCAGCACCTGGACCATCGTCAGCTAGTTCAACTAATAAGTCATTGCCAAAGCGATTTACATTAACACTAATTGTACCGCCTTGCTCTTTCACAGCAATAGCATATTTGATGGCGTTTTCGGCAAGCGGTTGCAAAATCATGCTTGGTACGAGTGCATTCTCACAATCTTGTCCTATACTAATATCTACTTGTAATCGCTCTTCGAAACGCACTTTCTCGATATCTAAGTATAGTTCTAGCGCATGAAATTCACTGGTTAACGTGACACGCTTCATCGGATCTTTATCCAATGAATAACGCAGGAATTCACTTAGCTTAGTTACCATCGCATTCGCTGTTTTGTTTTCTTGTACCAAAATCAACGTTGAAATGGCGTTTAGTGTATTAAACAAGAAGTGCGGATTTAATTGGTAGCGCAACATTTTTAGCTGCGCCTGATGTGCTAACGTATTCGCTTGTAATACGTTTTGCTTTTCTTTTTGGAGCATTTGATAGTACTTAATACCGAAGTAAAGCACACTCCAACTTAAAATGATGTAAAACGACCAAACACTTGATTTTGTATAGTAAAGCCAAAATTCCGGCTCCCAACCGTGTTTGTAGATCTCCCAATAATTTATATTCTTTATGACCTGCCATATAACGGCAGTAACGTAAGAGGAAAGAATTATCACCACGATCATTTTTATCGGGGACAAGTTCCAAACGCGTCTATATACGTAACGAAGCGGTACGGATAACATCCAACCGGCATAGCTGTTCAGGAATATCACAATTACGAATATATCGCGCAGATCGTGGAGTAATGAGCCAAGAAACTGCACTAGCGCGAAACCAAGCCAACCTCCGGTATGTAACAACCAGAAAAATCGGTTTCGATTTTCAATAAGCTCTTTCCAATTCACAAAATAACCAGTTTGATCATTAATTATATCTAATGGTAATTATGAGAGATTGGCGTTTACCCTGCACTACAATTAAACGTGACTTTTAAGCAACTTATCTCATTTAACCGTTCGGACAGTACTAAGTTATTTCTTTTGGTTATTTGTAGTTCGATTTTCAGCAACCTCATTAACACGTTTAATAGAGTGGATATCACAATTCTGCGAAAAGCATATTTAAGACTCCAAGTACGAATTAATAGACTAAATATCAGACTAGGTATCAAATAAGGTATCAGGTATTAGGTATTATGTTGGATAACGTAATGAAATAGCTAAGCTGCTGCTTTGCTTTTGCGAGGTAAATTGTTTGCTGGTTATGCTGCTGTTCGCTACGCTCTAATGCTTGCAGTAAAAACCATATTCCGTTAACTATCGAGGCGCAAAAAGCGTAACACGTAACCACACCAGAACCACCTAACTTATTGTTATTATTATACTCTGCATATTTTTCGTTAATAAGTTCAAAAACCGCTAGTGGCAATTGATTTATCGCTAAGAACATACCTATTTCGTATGAAACTGGCGCAAATGAAGCCGCCTCAAAGTCGATTAATAGCGGATTTGAAGCGCTGTTTTTAGGGAAAAAAACGTTGGCGAAATTTACGTCACCGTGAACTAAAACCAATTCATCTGGGTTAGTTTCTTTAGCCAATGCATGAGCAACATTGATGGCTTTTTGGGCCCCTACTTTGAAAGAGTCTATTAAGACCTTTACATCAGCTAACTGAGCGAACTTGGTGAATTGAGTATTTGATTGCTGAAAGCTGGGTGCCTCTCCCATGTACTCTATTTCAGTTAACTGACCTACTAAGTCAGTTAACACAGCAGGAAGATCAAGTGCCGAAACTTCATCTAAAGTCGACACTTTATCTGTTGTTAACGAAGTCCCATCACCGTCGCTGCTTGCATCCTCCTTATGGCTTAACTGATGGAGTTTAGCCATAGCTGCTGTAGATTGAACGATCTTTTGATTGAGTGTCAACTTTTTACGTTTGTCTGACTTAATTGCTGAATCGTTTTGAGCGTTGCTTACCTGCTCAGTGTAAATGTCTTCTTCACATGCATCGGCTAGGCTCGGCTGCTCAATGTATTCCGTGACCAACCATTGATCTTTAGCACAATAAACTTGAGGCGCTAACTGACGGCTTGCTAGAAAACGCTGCACTTCACTTTCTGTTCGCCACGCATCGTAATGGTGAAAGTGCTTCGCTACATAAACATCTTCACTTGCACCACTGCTCACACCGTCGCTAGAGATTACTTTATAGACGTGATTGTTTAAGCCACCAGTTAGAGGCTCTACCTTTATATTTTTTTCTTGAAAGAAATCTAGCGATAAGATCGTTGCACTTAGGTCGGAATGATTCGTACTGATAAGCTTACCCATATTTTGTCGTCTGGTTGATGATCAAAGAAGACATCTAAAATATGTCTTCTATTCAAACCCGCTGCACATTTACGCTAATTGCAGGCGTTGGTACTTAACACGCCAGTTAATATAACCTGCAGCTGCGATAAAGACGTAAATCACAAATAAGAACGCAGTCGGTGCTAAACCTTTCTCAATATAAACATAGATAGAAACTAAATCGATAACGACCCAATACAGCCAGTTTTCTAACACCTTCTGTGTGACAAGGTAAGTAGCGTACACGGCAAATACCGTTGTAGCAGCATCAACGTAAGGGAAAGTAGTCGGCGTGTAATTGTCCATAAGAAAGCCAACAATTAACGACAATACGGTAAGCAAGCCAATGGCTTTTAAGTGATTAGCCAACGGAAGACTACTAATTTCCAGCGATGATTTGTTTTCAGCTACGTTCCCTGCTAGCGATTTGATACCAGTAGCATTGTCATTTTTCGACTCACGCCAGCAATACCATCCGTAAATCGCCATCACAAAATAGTAAACCTGTAGTACGCTATCCATCCATAGGTAGAACTCGTAAAACACAATGGTGAATAACGCAGTGCTAATTAGTGCAGCTGGCCAACACCAGATGGACTCTTTAGCTGCAAAAATAACGTAAGCAAGTGTTGCCACAACAGCAATAAGCTCAAGTATTTGAACTTGGCTGTAGTAATTTATGGTTTCTGTGATCATTCGTATTCTCGCAGCCTGTCTGCTGCAATAATTTTCATTATAAACACTGCACTATCGACTGCTTGATGAACTTTTTTCATTTCGCCCGTAACAATTGCCAAGGTTTCATCATACTCGCCAAACACCTGCGTGCTCATGCCATTTGTCACAACTTTCATTGATGAATGCTGCTTCAAGTTATTAATAAATTGCCAAATCTCATCTTTGTATTGCTGCTCAGCCAGCGGATACAAACTTAACTCTATCGATATTTGCATACTAATTTTCCTCGAAAGCCAATTAGCAAAGGATTAATAGTAAAAAGCTTGTTGCTTTATGTCCAACGAACTTAATCAATTGGAATATATGGGGCGTGTTGAACTTTCGAGGCTATTTTTGCAGCAATTTATGATGTCTTTGTGCAAGGCAGAGCTTATTTATGTGGTTATTCCACATAAATAAGCGATAAAGACTTTGTGCTCCTGCAAAGTCACCTTACCCTACATCCTTGTAGGGCAACGCAGCAGAAAGGCATCATAAATGCTGTCCATAATACTTAGTAAAAGGGATTCGTTTAAATGCATTTTTCTTATTGATGCCTGCTCTGTGCGTAGAATAACTATGCGTATCACAAGTGCCGCGATAAAAATGCATTTAATTCGAACAAAATTTAGCCCTAAAAGGTCAACACCCTTCTACAAACTTTAAATGTTAAACGCTATTAGACGCTTTTAATTAAAAAGAATAATTCGCCGTAACGCCAAATACCGCTGGTTCGCCTAATTGGAAATACTGCTTAGCTTCGTAGCCATCGCGAGGATCGTTACCGAAATAGAAACCACGAACCTTGTAATCTTTATCCGTAATGTTTCGACCCCATACAGATAGTTGCCAACCAACAACGTCATAATTAACAGAAGCATTTAACACGGTATAGCTGTCTGATTTTTCGTTGTGACTGTCAGAAAAGTAGTACTCGTCTTTCGCATCAAGGCTGACATTTATGTATAAGTTGTCAGTTAAGTACGCGTTAAGACCAAGGTTTGCTGTGTGTTTTGGCGCATGAGCTTGTTCACGACCAGACATGTCTTCACCATTTTGGTTAATAAAGCCTGATAGTTCAGTATCTAAGTAACCTAGTGCACCGTAAACTTCAATATTGTCGTTTAGCTGGTAAGCAGCATCAAACTCGATTCCTTGGTTAGTACCTTCGGCAGCGTTACCTAAATAACTAACAAACTCTGTACTTCCGTCTTCACGTGGACGCTCTTCACTACTTTTTACCTGCATATCTTGGCGATCCATATAGAAAGCCGCAATACGCGCGTAACCGCCTTCAAAGCTATATTTGTAGCCTAGTTCGTAGTTCCAAACGTACTCAGGATCAAACACGCGTAAATCCGCTGGTAAAGTGCCATCCCTGTTCACGCCGCCTGCTTTATAACCACGGTTTACTGAGCCGTAAACTAAACCGTTTTCGTCTGTACGGTAAGAAAGTACCGCTTTACCACCTAACATAGTATCGTCTGGTGAAAAAGACGTGCTGTCGGAATTGTTATAGTCTGCAGAGCGAGACTCTACACGAAGGCCGGTGGTTAGTGTTAAATCTTCTGATAATTGGCTATCAAACTGGACGTATGCTGCGTAAGTTGAAGTTTCAAAGTCTGAATCAAAGTCAGTGTCTAAGTATGTGTACTTACGCGTTAGAGATTCATCTTCTTGTTTAGCGTAAATACCCGCCACCCAATCAGTTGTGCTCTCAAATAGTTTAGAGCTAGTCTTAGAGACAAAACGCATTTCACCTGAAGTAATGCTTTTATCACGGAAGTAGTTGTCTACAGACGAGTATTCCCATGGATGCAAACCAACAAAGCTCCAATCTTCATCGTAGCCATATTGTAAATCTGAATCAGCGACACTTAAGATGGTAACTAGGTCTGCAAAATCAAGCGCTGTATATGTCGATGTAGCGTTAAACGCAATCGTTTCTTGCTTATCTACACCTGGCTGATCTGACATTGTCTGGCGGTTATTATCTAATGAAAACGCATCGTAGCCATTGTCAAAATTTGCGTAAAATAACGCTAAGTCTAATATGTGATCATCACTTAATTCGATGTTCAATTTACCGCGTGCAGTCAGTTCATCACGGTTGTTGCTATCTTCTTTATCTAAATACGTATTCTCGATGAAACCGTCGCTTTGGTATTGCTCAAGGGCAACGCGGTAGTTAACTTTTTCAGACGCCGGACCTGATAAAGCAATTCCTGCACCGTAGCTATTGTAACTACCCGCGGTAAGCTTTACTCGACCTTCAAACTGTTCTGTTGGCGCTGCTGTTGTGATATTAATCAAACCTGCTAACGCATTAGCACCAAAACGCGTGCCTTGAGGACCACGGAAAATTTCAACTTGGTCGACATCGAACATTGACGCAACACTGCCAAGACCAGTGAAATCAACACCATCGATAATCATACCTACTGACGGGTTAATAGGCTCTTGGAACTGACTACGCTCACCAATACCACGAATTTGGTAGTAGCGCGCGCGTTGAGTACCCGAAGAAAAGTTAACGTTTGGCGCAAGCGCAATCACTTCTTCTAAATTTTGTGCTTGACGTGTACCAATTTCATCTGCCGACAATACAGTGAGCGCCGCAGGCGTCGACATCAAAGAGTTGTTGCGAAAATCTGTTGTAACAGTGATGACTTCTAAATCTTGCTCACTTGCTTCGTTTGAAGCTGCGTATAAAGCGCTAGAAAGTAATGCTGAGCTGATGGCTAGCGCGAGAGAGGTTTTAGCTATTTTCATTGTGTTCTCTATAAAAACAACTGACGTAAATAGATGACACACTAGGCAAATAGCAGCAGCGATACTGATAAAGCGATTAGCAAACCATCCCTACGCCAGTATTAACTGGATCAGGTGCAAAGGGTTAAGTCTCAGCCGGCTTTCTCTATCTGCTTTAAAAGTAAAACAAGTAAAGAGAAAGGCCAACACCCCTTGGTTCGGGCAGCATGTTAACAGAAATATGCCGTTTAAGTACAGGACTAACCATAAGAAAAGCTAGTCTGTTGGGGTGTTTACGTTGCAAACACGATTTAAGATTTATATTTATATAACGTAATTACCTTTGACACGTTAAATTGCCACTAAAGGTCCAATCGGTTCACCACCTAACAAGTGCATGTGAATATGATATACCTCTTGGCCACCGTGGCGGTTACAGTTCATGATCAAACGGTAACCGTCCTCTGCAATACCTTCCTCAGCTGCCAATTTTTTAGCGACAGTGAACAAACGCCCTAGCGCTTGCTCATCTTCCGGCTCTACATCGTTGACAGTAGGTATTAATTTATTCGGAATAATCAAAATATGGCTTTTCGCACGCGGTGAAATGTCGCGAAACGCTGTCACTAATTCATCTTGGTATAACAACTCTGTGGGTATTTCCTGACGAATAATTCTAGAAAAAATCGTTTCTTCCCATTCTTTCGCGTCTTGGTTGTTGCTCATACTATCCTCTAGATTCTTGTAATGGTGGCGTCACACCTGTTTCTTTGTTGAGATGTAACTTAGCTTTTAAGTCCTCAACTAACAAGTAGTTAACGGGTACCAAAATAAGTGTAATAAACGTAGCGAATATAATACCAAAACCTAGCGATACAGCCATTGGAATTAAGAATTGCGCTTGTGTCGCTTTTTCAAACAACAACGGCATTAAACCCATGAATGTCGTTAATGATGTCAGCATTACCGGCCTAAATCTCGCCTGACCTGCAACCAGCACCGCATCCGCTACTTTTTTGCCTTCCTCTCGTTTCTTGTTGATGTAGTCAACTAAAACCAAGCTATCGTTTACAACAACACCAATTAATGCCATTAAACCCAACAAGCTGAAGATGGTTAGATTCACACCCATGATCCAATGTCCAATAACGGCTCCGATTGCACCGAACGGAATGACTGACATCACGATGATGGGTTGTAAATAAGACTTAAACGGAATCGCGAGCAAGCAATAAATAATAAAGAAAACAAACAGTAGTCCGTAATATAGCGAACCAAATGATTCACTTTGCTCAC
Organism: Thalassotalea sp.; assembly: GCA_022448425.1. Taxonomy (GTDB): domain Bacteria; phylum Pseudomonadota; class Gammaproteobacteria; order Enterobacterales; family Alteromonadaceae; genus Thalassotalea_F. Next base: position 11,068 of record JAKVCY010000053.1, read on the forward strand.
GTGCTTCTCCATCCATTTCGTAGCTAACGCCTGGATACTTTGCAACTAGCTCATCTAAGTACGGCTGTAAATCAGCCGTTAGCACCGTCATGTTTGTATTGTCTTTATCCACATCGGCCGTAACGTTTACGGTGCGATAGAGGTCGATTCGATCAATTTGTGATGGACTTCTGCCCGGCTTAAAGGTGGCCACATGAGACAGTGGCACACTTCCGCCAGTAGGTGTTGTAACCAACATATCAGACAGATTGGCGAGTGACGTACGTTCCTCTAGTGGAAATCTTAACATCACTCGCACATCATCTCGTCCTCGTTGAATACGCTGAATCTCTGTACCAAAGAAAGCTGTGCGTACTTGAGACGTAATTGAGTTAATCGACATACCCATAGCATATCCTTGGTCTGTTAACTCAATTTGTAGTTCTTCTTTACCGTTAGATAGGCTGTCTGAAATTTCAAACACCGTTGGATACGTTGCTAAGCGTTGTTTAACTTCTTCCGCCACTTGTTTCAACAAATCTAGGTCGGTAGCAGATAATTGGACGTCAATCGGATCGCCACCTCGGCCAATTTCAGCTCTAAACGTTAATGATTCGGAGCCTGGCATTGCACCGATAAGCGCCCGCCATTCAGCCACTAGTTGTCTGATTTCAACGCCCGTTTCGTTTTTATCAGCAGGCAGTATTTCAAAACGAACACGGCCGACATTGCTATCTCGACCACCAGTTATTGCCAGAATGTTTAAGATAACGCTGTTGCCATCTTCGTCTGTATATTTGTCTTGTAACTGTTTGGCTGCATCAGACATTTTTGCCACATAGCTATCCATAACCTCGAAGCTCGTACCGACAGGCATTGTTAAGTTTACCCTAGCGGTTTCACTTGGAATGCGAGGGAAGAAAGTAAACTTAGTCCAGCCCGACATAATGAAAGACATGATCAATATAAAAACGCCAATAAAAGTAAACAAGGTCGTTAAACGATGACTTGCCGCCCTTCTCAGCACAGGCTTGTAATACTTAATGATTGCCGCTTCAAAGCCATCAGCAATCCTGTGTTGCATACTCGCTAGTTTGCCGACTTTTTCTTTCTCATGACGAAGTTTCAAATGCTTTAAATGAGACGGCAAAACAAACTTGGATTCAATTAACGAGAATAAGAGTACAGGAATCACAATCGCAGGAATTTGAGCGAACAACGCCCCACGCATGCCTTCGATAAATGCCAAGGGAAGGAATGCCGCAACGGTAGTTAGAATGCCAAACGTTACTGGCGTAGCAACTTCTTGCGTTCCTTTTACTGCCGCTTCGATACCCGTTTTAGCAAAAGTGGTATGCCGATAAATGTTTTCGCCGGTAACGATGGCATCATCTACTACGATCCCTAGCACCAGAATAAAGCCAAACAAACTCATAATGTTCAGCGATATACCAAGAAATGGCATAAAGATAAATGCGCCCATAAAGCTTACTGGAATACCGATAAACACCCAGAAGGCTATCGAAGGTCTCAAGAACAAGGTCAATAACAAGAGTACTAGGAAACCACCTTGCATAGCGTTTGAAATTAGCGTGTTTAAGCGGCCCTTAACAATTTCTGAGTCATCATCCCAATAACTGAGACCAAACCCGTCTGGCAAGCTGTCTTGCTTATCAATAATGTAATTCTTAACCGCATCAGCAACTTCAATAGCGTTTTGGTTACCAATACGATAAATTTCAATTAATGCGGCTTGCTCGCCATTAAAGCGTGCTCGCAAAGGCGTTTCTTCAAAGCCATCGTTTACATCCGCAATATCACCGAGTTTTACAATGGTTCCATCAGGGTTCGTTTTAACCACTATGTTGTCGAATTCGTCTTTGCGATAAGCCTGACCCTTACTACGCACAAGTACGTCACCACCATCGGTTTTAATGTTACCTGCCGATAGGTCTACTGAACTGCTGCGAATCGCTGATGAAATGCTATCCATCGAAATATTAAATTCACGCAGCTTGTCTTGCTTCATATTGATCGCAATTTCATAATCGCGGACTGCATCAAGTGACAACTGAGTTACTTCAGGCAAACGCAGCAGTTCATCGCGAATTTGCTCCGAAAACTCCCTAAGTTCTTTCTCGGAATATTTTGAAGAAACGGTCACTGATATAACATCACGTTGACGTTGAGCCAATGCGATTACGGGCTTTTCAGCATCTGCTGGTAATGTATTTATGGCGTCTACACGACTTTTTACATCAGCTAATAACTCTCTTGCGTCGTAGCTAGAATCAGCTTCAATCGTAACACGAGCAGCCCCCTCGACAGAGGCACTTGATATACGCTTAATCCCTTCAAGATCTTGTACAGCCTCTTCAATTTTAATTGCTACACCCTGCTCAACATCTTCAGGTGTACCACCTCGCAGCGAGATATTGACGGAAACAACATCTGATTCGAAAGACGGGAAAACTTCTAGCGGAATACGTAAATTTAGTGAAGCGATTCCCACCAGTAAAATGGTGATCATCAATAAATTTGCCGCTACGTGATTGCGTGCAAACCAAGCTATCATGAGTTTGCTCCTTGTGAAGCGTTAGCTACAGAGCGCTTATCTTCTTTAGCACCATCTCTGTTTGGTCTTTTACCAACTTCGCCTTGCTTACCCTTCTCACCTTTGCCTTTACCTTTGATTTTATCTGGTCGCGGCCCACGCTGTTGTGCCTTCATTTGCTTACCGTCTTTATTACTAATCGCTATAGGCGTACCTGAATTCACTTGGCCTAGTGGTGTAAGTACTAGAAGATCCCCCGCATTAAGTCCGTCTGCAACTAGCGCGTATTCGCGGTTTTGCCATGCCAATGAAATTTCCTGACGCAATAGCTTGTTGTCTAAGACAGTAAACACATAACTACCTTGATAAATGGCTTTGTTCGGAATCGTGATCGCATTTTGCAATGTTTTTCCGGTAATTTTGGCACTGACGTACTGCCCTATTTTTAATGGCAAGCCTTGGTTTAACTGCTCTCCATATGGATCATCAATTTGGCCAACCACGAACAATTGCTGCGAGTCATCATCAAACGCCCCTTCTGTTCGTACAACTTTCCCTTGCCAAGATTGCGTATTAACTAACTTTGAATAAATACTCACCTCGGGTTCTACAAGCGGCTTATCGCGCTGTACTCGAGTAGTTTCAGGCAATGTGATAAAAGGTAAATCTTTATTTTTTATAGGTAAACGCACTTCAACGTAGTCGACAGCATAGACAGTCGCAAGCTGGGTGCTTTGCGAGACGTATTGACCAATATCGACAGATTTCGCTAAAACACGGCCGGTGTACGGTGCTTTTATTTGTGTTCGTTCTAATGCCAACTCTGCTTTGGCTAAACTAGCTTGCGCAGAAAATACAGAAGATTCTGCCGCCAATAATTGTGGCTTTCGTAAAACTAAATCTGAAGGCTCGCCGCTATTACCTAGGCGCTCCCAATCTTGCTTTGCTTGTTCCACACGTGCTTGTTCTTCGGCAAGTGCTTGCTTAGCACTAAATAAGTTGGCTTTAGCGATATCAATTTCAGCAACGTAATCTCTGTCATCGAGTTTTACCAGCACTTCGCCTTTTTCAAAAAAGCCACCTTCTCTGAAGTTTTGGCTAATCGACGTAATCTCACCTGACACTTGCGGCTGTAATGCACTTTGTGTTCTTGGGCGCACATTGCCATAGCTGTCTATGTAAACGGTAAAAGGTTGATGGCTTATCGTTTGCACTTCAACATTTAACTGCGGTGCCATACTAGGTTTACCGCGCTTTGTTTCTGGCGGGTTATTCGTAACAATCATCGCAAGCGCAATAAAACCACCAAGGACAACAAAAGGTAGAATTTTCTTTTTAAACATCATGAGTCACCTAGTTAATTGTCGAAACTTTTTGTTGGATCGTTTGGGCTAAATCGCTGCCACCCAATTTTGCGTACATTGCGATTCTGTTCTGAATTAATTGATTTGATACTTGAATAACACTCACTTGCGCGTCGAATGCACGTCGTTGTGCTTCAAGTACAGTGGTATAGCTGTTAAGCCCTTTTACGTATTGGTTAAAAGCTAAAGTCTCTGCTGCTACTGCATTTTCCTCAGCTTTTTGATAGTAAGCCAATTGCTTCGTTAAAGTGCTATGGCTGCTAATGCGATTTTCCATATCAGCAAACTCAGTAAATACCACTGTTAAGTATTGTTGCTCTTGTTTCTTAACTGTTAGTCGAGCTTGTTCTTCCAATGATTTTAATCGTCCTGCATTAAACAAAGGTGCTGTTAAACTGCCCGCTACCGACCAAGCCAACGCGCCACCATCAAGCAGGTTATTTAGCTCATCTGATGAATCACCAGTAGAAGCAGTCAGGTTTAAGCTTGGAAATCTATTCTTGTGAGCAACGGCAAGTCCTGCATCAGCGGCGAGCAATGAAAACCATGATTGTTGAATTGAAAAACTGGTAGTAAGGACGTCCGCAGGTAAGGCAGTAAATAGACTCTGTTCAAGTTGCGGCAGTGCAATCTCTATGTCACTAAAGTTATCCCCTGTAGGGTACTGACCAAGTAACACATCAAGAGCACGTTGTTTTTCAAGCACGGTCTGCTTTTGCTGTTCTATCCGCGCAAGTTCACTATTCACGTTGTTCTGGTTTAGGTTAACATCCAGCGCTTCACTTAACCCAAGCTTGTAAGAAGAGTTAATAATATCGTAGTTGCTCTCCAAATTTTCTGCGCGAACTTGATAAAGACCTAGCAGCTTTTGCGCTTCGACAAGCGCAAACCAAGCTCCGACGACATCTGTAACAATATTATTCTTCGCCTGTTCAAAGGCCACTTTACTCGCTTGGAATTGCAAGCTGCTTTGTTGTTGCTCTGCTGAAAGCTTGCCCCAAATATCGACTTCATAACTAAGATTAAGGTCGATGCCTGCACTATTCGCTATTGTTGATCCATCGGAGGAAACAGATTTTCGCCTGCTATTGTCAAGAGAAAGGGTTAGCGCTGGGTAATCACTCGCACCCGTGATGGTTAACTGCTCTTTAGCTATCTGCAAATCATTATATGCCGCAATTAATTCTGGGCTTTGTATTAGCGCTTTAGCAATTACACTTTGTAGTCGATTGTCTGCGATGATTAACGCCCAGTCTCCCAACGCGCTTAATTCGCTATTTGGGGCACTTACCTCTTGCTGCCAATTGGTAGGCAAATTCAAGTTTCTTGTTTTATCTGAGATCGCTGATGTTTGACTGCAACCTGCAAACAGCAGCGCAGCACAACTAATAGCGAGGGTTCTCACCTTAAAATTAGGAAGCAAATCCACGAACTTTTCCTAGCTAATTAAAATAAAAATACTATGTATGAGAATAGTATTATTGAAGCTGTCATCATAAGGATCACGATCAGCAAACAAAAACCAATTTACGATACTTTACACATGACATATTTTGAAACATTTACCACAAACTGAGTTAAGTCAATGGTTTAGTAAAGGTCAAATTATTGAGTTTTTGTTACTGAACGCAAAAATCTGTGGATTCAACGTAAAAATAGGCAGGCCCTGCCAGATAAAAGAAGTTAATTAGAGAAAAGGTGCTTTGAAATAGAGAGTGCAATGAAGCTTTTCGATATTTACAGACACAGACAAAAATGGAATTTTGTTAGCGCTAATTAGAAAATGTATCACTGAGAATAAGAAAATGGAGGCGGGTCCCGGAGTCGAACCGAGGTCCACGGATTTGCAATCCGCTGCATAGCCACTCTGCCAACCCGCCTTCAAGATTTGTACAAGATGTTAAAAGACACCTGCACAAATTCAGAGGTTATTGGAGCGGCTGACGAGGCTCGAACTCGTGACATCCACCTTGGCAAGGTGGTGCTCTACCAACTGAGCTACAGCCGCATATTGATTCTAGATGAAATGGTACCCAGGGCCGGACTTGAACCGGCACGCTCTTGCAAGCGAGGGATTTTAAATCCCTTGTGTCTACCAATTCCACCACCCGGGCATTATGGAGGCGGGTCCCGGAGTCGAACCGAGGTCCACGGATTTGCAATCCGCTGCATAGCCACTCTGCCAACCCGCCATAATCACTACGGTGTGGTAGTATTCCTTGAATATTCTCTAAGAGAATTTTGGAGCGGCTGACGAGGCTCGAACTCGTGACATCCACCTTGGCAAGGTGGTGCTCTACCAACTGAGCTACAGCCGCTTCATACGTTGACTCCCTGTCAACTGGTGGTGCATTCTACATAGAAAATTAGTTGAGTCAACTATTAAATTTCAAAAAAAATTCAAGTGATTAAAAAGCGTCTCAAATGATGATTTTTTAACTATTCAAGCACTTAAATCACTACTTATGACGCAACTCTGGCCATGCTGCTTTGAAGTAAATCACCATAGTCCAAACCGTTAACACAGTCGCGATAAAGTAAAATGCATAAGCCGCAAACATTAAGATCTCGTGAGGGAAATCAAACAGTATTAACGGGATATCATAAGTAGGCTGCCAAATAAGCCCCATAATACCCAGCATTTGTGCTGCCGTTTTATATTTACCAAGCGTAGATACTGCGACCGTATCCCTTTTTCCTCTTGAAGACATAAATTCACGTAATGCAGAAATAAAAATCTCGCGAGCGATCATAATCATCGCTGGTACGCTAATCCACCAAACAGCAAAATCTTCAGCAATCATGATAAGCGCAGCAGCTACCATCAACTTATCCGCAACAGGATCAATGAACGCACCAAAGGCTGAAGACTGGTTAAGCTTTCTCGCCAAGTAACCATCTAACGCGTCGCTGATTGACGCAAGCCAGAAAATAGCAAAGGCACCGAAGTGATTCCAAGAAATAGGTAAATAGAAAACAGTGATAAAAACAGGAATAAGTATGATACGAAATAACGTAACTTGATTTGGGATAGTCCACATAGGTCGTTTACAACTTCTTTGTAATTCTTATATCTGGCTAGGACACCAGCAATTAGCGTTTATTCTACACAGATTCACGACTAATTGTCATGTAAGGCATCATAAATAGTTTGTGCGAGCGCTGTACTAATGCCAGGGACTTTTTCCAGCGCTTTAACATCGGCGCTCTTAACCTCTTGCAATCCACCTAAATATTTCAATAACGCTTGGCGTTTTTTTGCACCAATACCAGGGATTGATTCTAACGTTGACGTTTTTGCATGTTTTTGGCGCTTAGCGCGATGACCGCTAATCGCAAAACGGTGAGACTCATCACGAATATGTTGCACCAAATGTAAAGCAGGCGAATTTCCGGGTAATGAAATAAGTTGATGACTGCCGGCAAGTATCAAGGTTTCTAGGCCAGGTTTACGTGACTCCCCTTTTGCAACCCCCACTAACAATGGTGTTTTATTTAGATCTAGCTGCTGAAAGAACTCTTCAGCTTTGGCTAGCTGCCCTTTACCACCATCGATAAAAACTATATCCGGCATTTTGTCATCATCAGTGGCTTTGCCGTAACGTTTGTTTAGAGCAAACGCCATAGCAGCGTAATCATCACCCGGCGTTATACCAACTACGTTATAGCGACGATAATCACTTTTCAAAGGTCCTTCTGTATTAAATACAACGCAAGAAGCAACGGTCTGCTGGCCCATCGTATGACTGATATCAAAACACTCAAGGCGAGAAATTTCACTATCGAGTTCAAACACTTCGTTAAGCTGCTCAAAGCGTTTCTTCATCGACTCTTTTTCACTATTTTTAGTGATTAACGCCTGTTCAGCATTGGTGCCTGCAAGTTTTAAGTATTGCTTGCGCTCTTGTCGTACATTTGAAGATATTTTGATCTCGTATTCAGATTGAGCAGAAAGTAACTGCCCTAGTTCTTGCGCATTTTCAATTGCCTGACTAATTACGATCTCTTTCGGTATGGCCCCTTGAAATGCTTCGTTAACTAGATAGTGTTGACCAATAAATGCAGATAGGATTTCTTCGTCAGTATCTTCCGCCATGATTGACGGGAAGTAACTTTTACTTCCTAGTATTTTATGGTCACGCACGAATAGTACATGAATACAGGCTTGCGATTTGTTGCGATACAAGCCTATAACATCCATCTCAGCAGCCACGCCACTAACAAATTGCTGCTGTTGCACTTTGCGCAGTGTAACGATTTGATCGCGATAGCGAGCTGCGTTCTCAAACGCTAACTCTTCACTTGCTTTCTCCATTTGTTTAACAAGTAAATCGATAACTTCTGAGCTTTTGCCACGGAGAAACAGTTTTGCCATGTTAACTTGGCTTTGATAATCCTCATCACTGACTTTACCTACACAAGGTGCAGAACATCGTCCCAACTGATATTGCAAACACGGACGCGTTCTCGCGCGATAATAACTGTCTTCACACTGACGAATCGGAAATAGCTTTTGCATCAGTCGCAACGATTCCCATACCGCACCTGCGCTAGGAAATGGACCAAAGTACTCACCCTTTTGTCTTTTTATTCCTCGGTGAATACCGAGTTTTGGGTGTTGATGAGCAGTGATTAGAATGTATGGGTAAGACTTATCGTCCCTAAGCAAAATATTGTACTTAGGTTGATATTTCTTGATGTAGTTATTTTCGAGAATTAACGCCTCACCTTCAGTGTGCGTAATAGTCACATCTATGGTGAGAATTTGCCTAACTAACGCTTTAGTTTTAACGCTACTAACGTCCTTACGGAAGTAACTGGAGAGGCGATTTTTAAGATTTTTTGCTTTACCGACATAGATAACCTCTTGCGCTTGGTTATACATGCGATATACACCAGCCTTGTCCGTGACGGTTTTTAAGAAAGACTGGTGATCGAAATTGATGGTGTCAGACAAGGTATCTTTGTCCAGAGTAAGCGATTCAGAATAAAAGGTTTAACGTAAGCTTTAGTTCGAAAGCCCGCAATGTGCAGGCTAGACTATAGTTTCTCAGTTTTGAGCATACCATATCGAATGGCTAAGTGAGTAAGCTCTACATCGTTGCTCACTTTCAGTTTATCGAACATACGGTAGCGATAGCTGTTTATCGTTTTGGTGCTCAGCGTCAGCTGCTCAGAGATATCTGGAACTTTCTCACCACGCGTAATCATCCACATTATTTGCAATTCACGCTCAGATAAACTGTTAAATGGATTCTCTTCTACCGACTTAAATTGGTTTAGTGCCATTTGCTGAGCAATTTCAGGCGTAATATAACGTTGACCACTATTCACTGCTCGAATAGCGTTCACCATCTCATCAGGCCCTGCGCCTTTGGTTAAATAGCCAGCTGCACCGATTTGCATAACCTTTGTAGGAAATGGATCTTCACTGTGTACCGTCAGCACAATCACTTTGACATCTGGCGCGTAGCGGATAATCTTTTTAGTAGCCTCTAAACCGCCAATACCAGGCATGTTCATGTCCATCAGTACGACATCGGGCTCATCTTTACGGCAAAACTGTACAGCGTCTTCACCTGTTTCTGTTTCGCCTACAACTTTGATGCCTTTAACTTCATCTAAAATCTTACGAATCCCTGTGCGAACAAGTTCGTGGTCATCAACTAAAAGCACGTTAATCAAAATGTTTTACCTTATTATCTTTTTAATATCTTCAGGAGCTAATTTGAGCTCAGACATTTATCAAAGAATATAGCGAATTTCACAGCAACACAATGAATTCCGCACTAATATAAAGATAATCCTTACATTCCGTTTTTATTTAACCAATTGTTAAGCAAGCTTATTTGACCATTTTTATATGCTGCGTATGTTAAACGTACAGCATTACTCATAATAACGGAGTCAGACCACTTTGTTTGCTCTGCAATGAGTTCATAGCATTCAAGTGCTTCTTGCGACAAGTAACCTCGTATTTCTTTTTTGCCTTTACCCTTTTGGCGCTCGCGGTATCTACGTTGTTTTTCTGCATTTGTTAGTGCCATTTAACTGTCCTATTATAATTAAGCTGTAGCATTTAATAGCACAAATAGTAGCGCATTTTGGTAACGCATAACCAGCTCTGCAGCAAATAAATAACTGTTCAGAGTTGTTTAGCGCACACGTGTTCGCTAAAGTAGCTGCTTTAAAAATTTCAAACCAATAAAACAAAAGAACAATTTATGACACAGAAGAATGCGTACACCAAAGAAGACTTAGTTCTAGCAGGCACAACAGACTTTTTCGGTGAAGGTAACAGCAAGTTACCATCAGACAACATGTTAATGATGGATCGCATTAATTTAATCACTGAAGAAGGTGGTGAATTTGGCAAAGGGGAAATTATTGCTGAACTCGATATCAACCCAGATCTTTGGTTCTTTGATTGTCACTTTAAAGGTGACCCAGTAATGCCAGGTTGTTTAGGCTTAGATGCCATGTGGCAATTAGTGGGCTTCTACCTAGCTTGGGCTGGCGGCCCGGGACGTGGTCGTGCGCTAGGTGTAGGTGAAGTTAAATTCACTGGACAGATCTTACCTACGGCGAAAAAAGTTACGTACAACATTCAATTAAAGCGTGTAATCAAAAGAAAGCTGTTTATGGGCATTGCAGACGGTACAGTGTCAGTAGATGGTAAAGTGATCTACACAGCAACTGACCTTAAAGTGGGCTTGTTCGCTGATACATCTAGCTTCTAATTTGCTGATTGTATTAATGAGGAAAGCAAGGCATTGTCAAAATGTGCCTTGCTAACTCTGATGGCATTATGAATGTCATTTACTGCTCAACTAAGTAAATGTTTAGTAAGTATATTTTTAATCTGTATTTAGTTAATAAATAAGTTATTTATAATCTTAGTTTTCTTAGTGGATTAGCTATTTAAATAGTCCTGACTGCTTATCTGACATAGCCTCTCTCCAACCACCTAACCATTCAGATTTTTCAGCCGTATTTTGGTACGGACATATCTCTTTAGAACGACCACTGACACCAGCTTGGTAACCTTTTGCGTATGCTCTGTCTTGACGATCGCGTTTTTGTCTCTTCATCATAAATGCGTTCTCCTTAGCTATTTTACTCTTTATACGCATTATTAACGAATAGGCTAGGAAACTGGGTTTTTCAATACGATGATCGGCCTAGAAAATTAAGGTCTTGTTTTGAAGATTAAAAAAGTTGAAAAAAAAAGCGCCATAAGGCGCTTTTTTCAAGGAATAAAGATTATTTAACCCAACGGCGTAAGCCAAAAGTTAACATCAAACCTAGTAAGCCAAATCCAAAACCTGCGCCTTGACGTTCGATTACATCTTCAACTTGAGAACAGTCTTCTACTTCACCACCAGTTGGTACAAGTGTAACTGCACGAACCACATCTTCAGTTAACTGATTACCTTCGTCGTCATACATCAACTCACCTTTTGCATCGCGACGAGGCGCTTTAACAATAGCTGTAGCAGAGATTTCATTGTTATCGTTGATATCACGAGCTTCAATAATGCTATATGGCGAATTACACTCTGTTAAATCATTAATGTTCGTAAAGTTGTCGTTGTGTAGATCGTATAAGAAACCGTTAGTACGGCGTGTTGTCGAACCGCTTTGCGTTTCAATTTCACCTTCACCTACTATAAAGCCAGATTCGTTAATCGCACGTGCTGTACTTGATGAACCTTCAAAATAGTCGTTAGGGAATACCATTTGCATTTCATCGGCCGGCACGCTGGTATCAACATAATAGAACTTAGTACGCAAGTTACCGTTAATAAAAGTATTAACATGCCCTACTGCAATACCACTGTTGTTGATGTCATATGCACGTGAATCGAAGTGTTCAGCATGATCTTCAGTGAAACTAATTACTTCACCATCTTTGTAAACAACCGCATATAGGCTACGCGCTTCATTTTGACTAGGCTCTGTCTCAGTTTCATCAATCCAACCGTGAGAGAATCCAACAACAACACCGTCTTCATTTACCGCTTGAGCGTAACTACGATAAACACGTTCATCTTCAGAATTTGGCGTTACAAGTAAACCAAGAGAATTGCCTTCTACAACGTTAGCGTTTTCATCAAGCGTCCAAACGTATGCATTCAAGTGATAAAAGTCTGTCGCAGAAACAAACGACTGCACACATGCATCGTATGGAGTATCGTCAAGAATATCCTGGTCTGCACAACCACCGTCTGTTTCTTCAATGCTCTCAACTACGTTAACATTAGTCGCAACACTGGCATAACCGACCGCGGTAAAGCCTTCAATATCTAAAATAGCTGACTCACCATTGTAGAATGATGTATCTGGCGCCGTTATTGTCTTAATGGTCGCACCTTGGTCATTAGTAATAAAGGCACGTGTATTGAAGTCACGCAGCCAGAATGTCACGTCTTCATCATCACTATTTGTAAAGTCGACAGGCAAGTATGGCGCTGAACCATTTCCGTAGACCCAACCATTATCTGTAATACCATTAACAAAATCAGTTGTAGACCGGGTTAGTGTTGATGTGTTGTCAAATGGTACGTCGAAAATAGTGATTTCTTGTGAGTCACCACCTTGGTTCAATAGCACAACAGTATCGTTGATTTTCTGGTAGTTGAAGCTACTAATACTTTTTAAATAACGAATTACCCAAGCAAAGTCATTTGCATTCGGGTCACCTTCTCTAAGTGAAGTTTCATCTTCGATATCATTAAGATCTAATACAATCTCGTGGCTGCGCTCAGCAAGGCTGACAATTGCATCGTAATCATCTTCATCAAGATATTGGAACAGGACAGGAATATTGTAGTTCTCAGTACCAGAAAGTACTGATTCACCATTATTATTTTCTTGTTGTGCGTATGTGTATTTAAGTGAGCTTACTTCACCACGGTCAATAACTTCATAGCTGGCAGCATGAACAGCCGATACAGCTAATGCACTGGTAATCCCCATTGCTACCAGAGACTTCACAATATTTTTCATCTAACTACTAATCTCACTTATTATTTTGCATCTAACTCTTGCCACCTATCATACGCGGCTTCGAGCTTTGACTCACTTTCCTGAAGCTGGTTCAATATTTTCTGCGTGCTTTCGGAGTCTTGAGTAAAAAAGTCAGGTTGGTTCACCTGTTCTTGCAATGAGCCAATCAACGACTCCAGATTATCTATTTCATCTGGCAAAGCTTCAAGCTCTCTTGCTTCTTTATATGATAATTTTTTCTTTTTAGGTGGATTTTCTTTACTTTTATTCGATTTTTCAGCCGCTTGTTCAGATTTTTGCTCCGCCTTTAATGCTTGCTCATGACGTTTAACAATCGATTCTTTGTACTCAAGGTATTGATCGACATCATCGTACCCACCAACGATTTGCTCAATGCGGCCACTACCATCAAAGTACAAACAGCTATTTACACAGTTGTTAACAAAGTCACGGTCGTGGCTAACAAGTACCACAGTACCTTGATAGTTCGCAACAACCTCTTCAAGCAGCTCAAGAGTTTCGATATCAAGATCGTTTGTTGGTTCATCCAGAATGAGTAAATTACTTGGGCGTAAGAAGAGTCGTGCTAGCAATAGACGATTTTTCTCACCACCGGAAAGTGCTCTTACTGGCGTTCTTGCTCGCTTAGGACTGAATAAAAAGTCTTGTAAGTAGCCCAGAACGTGGCGTGTTCTGCCATTTAACGTCACTTCTTGTTTGCCATCGGCTACGGTGTCTTGAACTGTTTTATTTGGGTCTAACTGCTCTCTATGCTGGTCAAAATAAGCAATATCTAGGTTAACGCCAATGCGAACTTTGCCACTCGACGGTTGAAGCTGCTCCATCAGCAATTTGATAAGGGTCGATTTACCTGTACCGTTTGCACCAATCAATGCAATACGGTCGCCACGCATAACGAGCAAGTTTAAGTTGCGAATAACGTGTTTTTCATCAAATGATACCGACAAGTCTGTCGATTCAAACACTAACTTACCTGAACGTTCGCCACTTGAAATTTCAATGTCGCCTTGAGATTTTAATTCACGGCGTTGTTTACGCTCTACACGCAATTTTTCCAACGCTCTTACGCGCCCTTCGTTACGCGTACGACGTGCTTTAATACCTTGGCGAATCCAAACTTCTTCTTCAGCTAGCTTCTTATCAAACAATGCATTTTGCTGAGCTTCTACCTGAAGGTCATGCTGTTTCTGGTCAACATAAACATCGTAGTCACCCGGGTATGAGGTCAGTTGCCCACGATCAAGGTCGACAATTCGCGTCGCTAACTTACGGATGAATGCCCTATCGTGACTAATAAATACGATTGTGCCAGAGAAATTCTTCAAAAACGCTTCTAACCACAAGACACTTTTAATATCTAAATGGTTAGTTGGCTCATCGAGCAACAACACATCAGGGTTTGTAACTAACGCTTTTGCTAATGCCAATTTTCTTAGCCAGCCACCTGATAGCTGGTCAACTTGGGTATCAGGGTCCAGTGATAACGTAGTTAATACTTGATCAATTCGTTGCTCATCTTGCCATGCATTGGCTTGTTCAAGCGCTTGCTGAATATTGGCAAGTTCTGTCAGGTGCTTCTCACTTGCGTCCTCAGATACCTTTTTCACTAACTGGTGATACTTTTGAATAAGCTCTGCGTTAGCTCTTAAGCCTTCAGACACATAGTTAAATACCGACAGTTGACAGGTTTCTGGAGGATCTTGCTCCAACATTGCAATGCGAATGTCATTTGAATAAACAAGCTGTCCGTCGTCTAATTGACGTAGGCCGCTGATTACTTTTAATAAAGACGATTTACCGGCACCATTACGCCCGACTAAACAAACACGCTCGCCAGTATTAATGCGTAAATCGGCATTATCTAAAATTTTGTCGTCACCATATGCAAGCTCTGCATTGGTTATTCTTATCAATTCCATACTAATTTAATCTTTTTCTTAACTATCTTTAGGCTGTTTGCTGGCAATGACTTGATTGCGTCCTGATTGAATTGTGGCTCAATTCGTTCCTGCCGAGTCAGAAACGAAAGCTATCAATGCTTCCATATCAAATGGCCAAAACAGCTCTTTGCCGTCAACATCTCGCTGCATAACAGGTATATGCTGACCATATTGTTCAACAAGATCTTCCTCATCAACAATATCGACCAACGTAAGTAAGATAGGCATTCGTAATTGCTGACAAAGTGCCAGCGCATCTTCACAAAGATGGCAACCATCGCTACCGTATAGAATAAAACCGTTTTCCATCATATGCGCTCACAAGCCCTTTTCTTTATGGCAAATGTTAATTGATACTGGCAACGTATTACTGAGTTTTTCTGGTGATTAACCAGCTGTTATGAATGTGTTTGTTACGCGTAAAATCTTTATCCCTCGTTCTATCGGTAAGGTTTTCAACGTTAAAGCCAAGGGCATTTAACGCCTCTACATCCATTTTGAAATTTCGTTTATTGTTGGTAAACATAATTTCACCGTCGTCTGTAAGGCAGTTAATCGCATCAGTTAGCATATCTACATGATCGCGTTGCACATCAAACACATCATCCATACGTTTGGAGTTTGAAAACGTTGGTGGATCGATGAAGATAAACTGGAACTTGCTCTCAGTCTGCTTTAACCATGCTAAGCAATCAGCCTGAATAAACTCGTACTTGTGACCAACTAACTTGTTTAGTGCAAAATTCTCTTCCGCCCACTGTAAATAGGTCTTTGACATGTCTACCGTAGTAACACTCTCTGCACCGTGCAATGCTGCTTGAACAGAGACAGAACCTGTGTAAGAGAATAAGTTAAGGAATGACTTCCCTTTCGCACGCTTAGCAACAATTTGGCGAGTTTTTCGATGATCTAAGAACAGTCCTGTATCTAAGTAGTCCCAAAGGTTTACTTTAAATTTTGCGCCATACTCGTCAACTACCAGAGATTGATTCTTCTTATTCAGCTTCTGATACTGATTACTACCTTTTTGCTTCTGACGTGTTTTAAGCACAACATTACTTGTTTCAATACCTGTTGTCTTGGGTACCCAATACAACACTTCTTGTAAACGCTTAGCAACTTTTTCTGGAGCTATTTTTGCAGGTGCAGCATACTCTTGAACGACAACGTATTCGTTATAGATATCAACAGCAACATTGTATTCTGGAATATCAGCGTCATAACAACGGTAACAGCTGATGTTTTCCGATTTTACCCACCCTTTTAAAGTTTTGAGGTTTTTCTTAAGTCGGTTTGAGAAATCAGAAGGCTGCTTAGAGAAATCGACATTACCTAATGCAGTATCACGAGCTAACTGCTTTTCATCCACATCATATAAAGCGAAGACACAATCAAGCGGACCATTTTTAAACTTATATCGCTTGGTAGTTGCTAGCTTTAACATCGCAAGCAACTCACTGTTAGCGGTTAAAATAGCCACGCGCCAGTCAAGGTATTGTTGTTTCAGCTTTTGCCCAAGCGCACCAAATAATTCAACAAGTTCAGGCAATTCACCAATACGCTCGCCATATGGCGGGTTAAACAATAGAACACCAGGTTTGGAAAAGACATTATTAATCTTGCCAGCATCTTTGCAGCTAAACTCAATAAGATCTGAAAAACCAGCTTTTCGCGCATTTTGTTTAGCTGTGTTAACAACTCGGCTGTCAATGTCACTGCCGTACACCTTGCCATTGAATAGCGAAAAGTTATCTATGGCTTGTGCTTTAACGTCGCTCTCTATTTGCTGCCAAGTTTCTTCTTCGTGACCTTGCCAAGCTTCAAAGCCCCAATACAAACGGTCTAAACCTGGCGCTTGTTTTAATGCCATACTTACCGCTTCAATTAGCACAGTGCCTGAACCACACATAGGATCGACTAGCGGCTTTGACGTATCGTCTAACCAACCTGAACGCAATACCATAGCCGCTGCCAAGTTTTCTTTTAGCGGTGCCGCACCACTATCTTGACGATAACCACGTTGGAATAAACCTCGGCCAGAAAAATCCAGATAAAAGCTCACTACACCTTTTAGTAAACGAGCCTGGAAGCGGATATCAGGATTCGACTTATCAATATCTGGACGCGCTTCGCCTGCATCTCTAAATTGGTCAACAACAGCATCTTTTACTGTAAGCCCACCAAACTGGCTATTACGTATTTCACGACTTTTGCCGACAAAATCAATCGCAAATGAACTGTCACTGTTAAAAACAGAAAGCCAATCTACAGTTTGTGCTCCCTTGTATAGTTCATCTTTGGTATTCGCTTCAGCTTCTGCCAGCTTTAAAAGCACGCGTGTCGCTAATCGCGTCCACAGCACAATATTGTATGCTGTCGATAAAGTAGCGGTAAAATAAACACCTTCAGGCTTTTGTACGACGTCTTCACCGCCGAGCTGTTTAACTTCTTCAGTTAAAAGAATTTCAATACCAGGAGATGTTAGCGCGAGAAACTGGAACATAGATTTGACCTAAACACAAAATTGGCGGCAATTATAAACAAACTCACTACCGTTCGATAGCGTATATACTTAAATAAATAGTAAAGGTTGTGTCTATCGTTTGAATAGTGAGCGAGAGGACTTGGTAGTTATACCATTTACTTTCCACAGCTATTTTACATGTGTGTCATTCTTGCTAAATGACATTGACTCATTTGTATACAAGTAGTCACACAAAAACGTTAAGCTAGTTAAGTAAACTAGGACGTGTTGATCTTTCAGAGTTAAATTTTGTTCGAATTAAATGCATTTTTATCGCGGCACTTGTGATACGCATGGTTATTCTACGCACAGAGCAAGTGCCGATTATTATGCTCCTGCATAATCTTAGTACCTGCATCCATGCAGGCATCAATGAGAAAAATGCATTTAAACGAGTACCTTTTACTAGATATTGTGGACAGCATTTATAATGCCTTTCTACTGCGTTGCCCTACAAGGATATAGGGTAAGGTGACTTTGCAGGAGCACAAAGTTTTTATCGCTTATTTATGTGGAGTAACCACACGACATAAGCTCTGCCTTGTATAAAAACATCATAAATTGCTGCAAAAATAGCCTCGAAAGATCAACACGCCCTAATATAAAGTCTTCTATTGTCGCGTTTAGATTTCAGGCTTAATACAACCTTTAACGCAATTCTTAACGGGATAATGAAGAGACAAGTGTTCTCTTTCTTACGCTAGCCACTACCTATTTTTTAACCATCTCGTTGATTTTAAAAGCAGTTAGCAGAAGTTTTAAGCTCTTGGAAAAAAACTTGCTAAAAGAAGTTGCAAAATCTTACAAGTATCACTAAGATACGCCTCGCTTCCACAGAGGTGGGACAATTCTTTGGTAATGGAATTAAAACATTACTAGCTAGTTTGCTTTTGCAAACCATTCGGACGCGGGATGGAGCAGCCTGGTAGCTCGTCGGGCTCATAACCCGAAGGTCGTCGGTTCAAATCCGGCTCCCGCAACCAATTCTTTATAGTTTTAGAATCAAAACAAAAACGGTCGTCGGTTCCCTCTTTTCAAAATAAGGGCTCCCGCAACCAATTCTTTAGTATTAGAATCAAAACAAAAACGGTCGTCGGTTCCCTCTTTTCAAGATAAGGGCGCCCGTAACTAATCCTTCTTCGAAATTCCTTCTTAATTATAGCCTCAATAAATCAATCACCAGTTCCTCGTTTCACTGGAATCCAACTTTGGTAAATTTTTATCAAAATTAATGATTTAGCTGATTGTTCGTGATATAAAACAAATTCGTCGATAAATAAGTAATATTATGAACAAGCCAAGCCTAATTTGGGGATTTCTGTTTTTATTCTCGTTTCAACCCGCTCACGCAAAAAGTTTTGATATTTCAGTCATATGGCAGCATGCCGATAAATCAGCAACACTCTTAGTGGATTTAGCCAAAGCTGAAATTTCAGTACATCAACCTGACGAAAATCCTAAAGCGAATGGTTTGGTCATCATAAAAGAAATCACTGAAATAAAGCCATCACGTAAATGGCACGTACAAATGTATAACGCCGCTGAAAACAACTTTGTAAAAGTGGATATTCATCAAGAGAACTGCAAGGTTCTAGGTGTTTATGATAACGACAAAGAAATTCTAAAAGTGCTGAGAAACAACAAACATTTCTCGACTGAGTAACATGTGCCTAACGAAGCAATTATATATGAGTAAAACTTCCGTAGAAATTTCAACCGACAAATCTCAATTAGATGTCGATTGCATACATGAATATTTGAGCGAACGTTCCTATTGGGCAAAAGGTCGCACTAAAGCTGAAGTGGAATCGACCATTGATAATTCTATGTGCTTTGGGTTATACATCAACGGAGAACTTGCTGCATTTACTCGCATTGTCACAGACCACACCTGTTTTGCTTACCTCATGGACCTTTTCGTTTTAGAACAATACCGAGGCAAAGGCTACTCAAAACGCCTGCTTGAGTTTGTATTTTCATATCCGACATTACAAACCGTGTCATTTTTACTACGTACATCTGACGCCACGGAGTTGTATAAGCAATTCGGATTTAAAGCGATTGATAAGAGAAATGATTTCATGCGAAGAGCGCCAACTACCGAATAATATAGAGAAGCATAAATATAAGACCTAATATAAGAGAATAGTAAAACGTGAAATTTAAAATAGGTGAATTGCGCCACCCTGAAGTAGTAAAACTTCTATAAGAACATCATCGAGATATGCTATCGCTGTCACCACCTGAAAGTGTCCACGCCCTCGATTTAACGGCACTAGAAATGCCAAACATAACATTTATAAGCGTCTGGATAGACAACCGATTAGTTGGGGTTGGAGCGCTTAAAGAGTTAGAGAATGGTCACGGTGAAATTAAGTCTATGCGCACATCAAAAGCGTTTTTAAGACAAGGTATTGCGAGCATCCTCAACTTTATCATCGAACAAGCAACCATGCGTTCATACCATCGCCTTAGTTTAGAAACTGGCACAATGGAAGCGTTTAAACCTGCCCACAAACTCTATGTTTCCTTCGGATTTACAGAGTGTCCACCGTTTGGCAACTATAAAGTAGATCCAAACAGTTTATCTATGACAAAAGTACTTTAGTTAATATGGCTCTACTTTGGCTCTACTACATTGCACTAATTAGTGTATTTGCCTTTGTCGCATTCATTGAAAGCCGAACAGCGCTGCTTTCTAAATTAGCAACTAGCTACTTTCAGCCCTCAATTTTTGGTCGCAAGCAGCTTTGGTCGCTTTACTAATAAAAGTATTCGTTCAAAGAGGTGCGTTAGGCGCACTCTTCGGCAGCCGTTTAATGTTAATTCTCAAAGAATGGCATTGGCTCAATATAAGCTTCATTGCCCTATTCATTTCACTTGCTTTGTTAGCAGCTTTATTCGGTTTTACAGCGCAAGTTCAAACCGATAACCTCACTCAACAAATATGGGCAAGCTACAAACTCTTTGTACAGCCTCTATTGCTAATGTTATGGCCGCTCCTCGCTATTGCGATATTTAACAAAAAATCACTTGATCAAAAAGCACATTAAAGTTGCCCAAGAGTATTCGATGACAATATCTTATTTCTGAGCCAAGTGTTTGCAGGATCTTTATCTACATTAGAGTGCCAATAAAGATGGACATCCAACGGTGGTAAGTCTATCGGCATTGGCGCAATACCAATTGGAAGTAAAGCATGATACATTTTTGCAGAATTCTCTGGCAAAGTTAGCAGCATATCGTTGTTAATAATCACTCGGCAGGCCGACATCAAATGCTGACATCTCAAACCAACCTTTCGTTGAACACCTAATCGCCCTAATTCAAAATCTTCGATACTTGGTCCAGATGTTCGCGCAGACGCGACCACATGTGTTTGGCTTAAATAGCGCTGTAAGTCTAACTTACCGGTAAAAATCGGATGATTCTTACGTGCAACAACCACCAATTTATCTTTCGTTAATTGTTGATGTTTAACGTTGTCGCTAACTGGCAGTAAGATATCAATCGCAACATCTATATCACCACTAGCAAGTTTATTCTCCAGCTCACTACGTCGCACACGTTTCGAGGTAAAGTTCATATGAGGAGATTCAGTCATCAACTGTGTTGCAAAGTGAGGCAAATAAGATGCTTCTAACGAGCTGTGCATGGACAAAGTACAAACTTTACGAGAGGTAGACGGTTCAAAATTCTGAGATTGATAAAAACTCGTTTGAAGTTGGTGTAATGCTTCCCGCACATCGCCAATGACATTCTTGGCCAGCGCAGTAGGCCTCATTTGATTCCCCTGTCTGATAAACAGTTTGTCGTCAAAATGGTCTCTTAATTTTGCAAGCGAATGGCTGACAGCAGGCTGCGACAGATTTAATGCAGAAGCCGCTTTACTTATGTTGCCCTCACAATATATTGCTTCAAAGACCACAAACAAATTCAGATCAATTTTCACAACAGTTCCACCCCAGCGATTTTTTCATTAATTTCCCTACTAAACTTATTCTTATGTCACTTTTCTACCACACTATTACTATTCTTACCACGAATACTAACTGATTCCTAATATTCATTTGTTTAATTGTTCTTGGATTCATAACATAAGACCAAACTCAACGATCTATATGTTATGGCAGCACTTTACTTAATTAGACACGGACAAGCGTCATTTGGAGAACCTGAGTATGACGAACTCAGTAGCAAAGGACGTCAACAAAGCGTGATGCTTGGGCAAAGCTGGCACAACCTGCCGCAACCAGATAAATTTTACACTGGTGACTTAAAGCGTCATAAGCAAACCTTTGATGCGTTTAATACAGAATTAAGCAGTTCAAGTAATGTTTTCTCTCTCAGTGAGCTGAACGAATTTGATCATATCGACATCCTGCTAACAACCAACCCGAAATGGCAAACTACACAAGATATATTCAAAGCTTTCGCACATCGCGAAGATGCCAAAGCCGCATTAACCGATGTTTTCAATCAAGCCTTAAGCGAATGGATTACGAATGCCGACTCACCAGCCTACCAAGAGAACTGGCACTCATTTAAAACACGCTGCGTCAACGGTTTACACAAGATGATTAGTCAACGAGCAGCATACGAACAACACATTTTTGCCTTCAGTTCTGGCGGGGTCATCGCAGCAACTATTCAATACTTACTGTCGCTTTCTGACGAACATACGCTACAACTAATGCAACAACTGAGAAACACCAGCGTCACCAAAGTCTTGTTTTCTGGTGATCGCATTTCTCTCGACTATTACAACAACTACCGCCACCTTGAGAAAGTGGGTGCAAGTTGGTCAACTTATCGTTAAACGGGTAATAACAATGAATAACAACTTATTTGATTTAACTGGAAAAATTGCGCTAGTCACCGGAGCTAGCCGTGGTATTGGTGAACATATCGCGAAAACCCTCGCAAGTTATGGTGCTCACGTTATCGTATCAAGTCGTAAAATCGACGGCTGCCAAGCCGTTGTTGATCAAATTGCAGAAGCTGGTGGTAGCGCAGAAGCCATAGCTTGCCACATAGGCGATATGGCGCAAATCGATAGCTTGTTTGAGCAAATCGTATCGAGCCACGGAAAACTCGATATCCTTATCAACAACGCCGCAGCCAATCCATACTTCGGCCATATCCTCGAAACTGACTTAGCAGCCTACGAAAAAACCGTCGACGTCAACATCCGCGGCTACTTCTTTATGTCTACGAAAGGCGCAAACATCATGCGCGAAAATGGCGGCGGCAGTATCGTTAATGTAGCGTCCATTAACGGAGTTATACCTGGCGATCTTCAAGGGATTTACTCAGTGACCAAAGCTGCGGTTATTTCAATGACGAAAGCATTCGCGAAAGAGTGTGCGCAATTCAATATTCGTGTTAACGCCCTACTACCTGGTGCTACAGACACCAAATTCGCATCTGCACTTGTTAAAAACCCTAAGATTCTCGAGCAAGCAATGGCACACGTACCAATGCGACGCGTTGCTGCGCCTGAAGAGATGGCTGGCACTGTACTTTACCTTGTTTCGGATGCAGCAACCTATACGACTGGCGCAGCTATCAATGTTGATGGCGGCTACTTACTTGGCTAAACCTTGGCTACACGTAACTACTAAAAGGACAAACTCATGGATTTCGAATACTCAGACAAAGTAAATGATTTAATTGGCCAAGTTCGCGCTTTTATGGATGAATATGTTTATCCAAACGATGAAAAAGTTCATCAACAAGTTGCTGAAAACCCGTGGTCTACGCCACCTTTACTCGAAGAAATAAAAGCAATTGCGAAGCAACGAGGCCTATGGAACCTATTCCTACCCAAAAGCTACGGCGATTTTAGCGCAGGTTTAACTAATCTCGAATATGCACCGCTTGCTGAAGAAATGGGCAAAGTATTTTGGGCACCGGAAGTATTTAACTGTGCTGCACCAGATACAGGGAATATGGAAGTATTGGCTAAATACGGTAATCCTGAGCAACAAGACAAATGGTTGAAGCCGTTACTTGAAGGCAAAATCCGTTCAGCATTTGCAATGACAGAGCCGGAAGTGGCATCAAGTGATGCGACTAACATAGAGACAACTATTGAACGCGATGGTGATGAATACGTTATTAACGGCCGTAAGTTTTACATAAGTGGCGCTTGTCGTAAGCAATGTGAAATTTTGATCGTTATGGGTAAAACCGACCCAACCAATGAAAACCGCTATATTCAGCAATCTCAAATTCTCGTGCCAACTAATACGCCTGGCGTGAACATTATTCGCCCTATGCATGTATTCGGATACACCGATGCACCAGAGGGACATGCTGAAATCGTATTTGAAAACGTACGAGTACCTGTTGGCAATATTATCGCTGGTGAAGGCCGTGGTTTTGAAATCGCACAAGGTCGTTTAGGACCTGGTCGCATTCACCATTGTATGCGCTCAATTGGCGCAGCGCAGCGAGCATTAGAAATGATGTGTCAGCGTGTCAACGAGCGTGAAGTTTTCGGCCAGCCAATGAGTAAGTTACAGTCTATCCGTGAAGATATCGCGATGTCCGCTTGTCAAATTGAACAGGCAAGGTTGATGACGTTAAAAGCTGCTCAAAAAATGGATACGGTTGGCAACAAAGCCGCTAAAGACCTTATTGCGATGATTAAAATTGTGGCCCCAAACATGGCGTTAGATGTAATAGATAGAGCGATACAAATTTTCGGCGCCGCTGGTGTGTCTCAAGATACATTCTTGGCTCACATGTGGGCTGGTCAGCGTATACTTAGGCTTGCAGATGGACCAGACCAAGTACATATGATGCAACTTGGCCGTAACCTCGCTGCTCAATTTCATCCGATGCCAAAGAAATAAGGCGGAGAATAGAAGCTTATCATGATGACAACACTACCTATTGAGCAGCAACTTGGTCAACTAAGCGAATATCTCTCATCTCACATCGATGGGTTTGGCGGCGAAATACAATTAGAAAAATTCGATGGCGGTCAGTCTAACCCAACATTCAAGTTGACCAATGGCAAGAACACATACGTATTGCGTAAGCAGCCAAGTGGCAAACTGTTAAAGTCAGCTCATGCCGTGGATAGAGAGTTCCGGGTCATTGATGCGCTATACCAATCTAATGTACCCGTCGCAAAACCCTATCACTTGTGTACTGACACGCAAGTGGCTGGTGAAATGTTCTACGTAATGGAGTTCTGCGATGGCGACATATATTGGGATGCAGCGTTAAAAGGTGTTACCGATAACAATATGCGCCAGCAAATGTACGACAACATGAATCAAACGCTTGCCAATATCCATAGTATCGATTTAGAAAAAGTTGGGCTAAGTGATTATGGAAAACCCGGTAATTACTTTGAACGTCAACTGAGCCGATGGATTGATCAATATAAAGCGAGTGAGATACAAAAAATTCCGGAAATGGACTCGCTTTACACTTGGCTAGAACAGCACTTACCTGCCGATGATGGTCGCATAGCATTAGTACATGGCGACTACCGTCTAGACAATCTCATTTTCCACAAAGGTAAGGCTGAAGTGCAAGCTGTACTTGATTGGGAACTGTCTACACTTGGGCACCCGTTTGCCGATCTAGCGTACCAATGCATGCAATTGCGTCTTCCAGAAGGTATGGGAAAAATTGATGGTTTAGGTCAAAAAGACAGACAAACGCTGAGCATCCCTACCGAAAAAGACTATGTAGAAAGCTACTGTAAGCGGATGAACATAAGCAGCATAGATAATTGGTCGTTTTACTTAGCGTTTAGTTTCTTCAGATTAGCCGCTATTTGCCAAGGCGTCGCAAAACGAGCTTCACAAGGTAATGCTTCAAATAAACACGCGGCACAAGTTGGCGCATTCGTTAAACCGCTTGCGCAATATGCACATCAGGCAATTGCAGAGTAAATGGCCGACAAGCACAACCTAGAAAGTAAAGCTAACTAGCCAGCAAAAAAGCAAAAACAAAAGAATTAAGCGAAAGGATATAGTTATGGATTCAATGTTAAATTTCGACAATAAAGTGGCACTGATTACAGGAGCGTCTCAAGGTTTTGGTAAGTTATTAGCACTCGAGCTTGCCTCCCGTGGCGCAAAAGTCGTGTTGGGCGATATTAAAGCTGAGTCACTGGCGGATTTTACAGAAACACTTAAGCAGCAAGGCTATCAAGCGATTTCCTTAGCTGGGGATGTTTCTGACGAAAGTTACTGCAAAGCATTAACAGAACTTGCTGTAAGCGAATTTGGAGCTCTTGATATTGCGGTAAATAACGCAGGCATCGCGCCAAACTTCGCTCCACTTCACATGACAGATGAAGCAACGATGGACAAGCAATTTGCCGTTAATGTAAAAGGCGTCCAATTCGGCATGAAACATCAAATCCAATACATGCTGACACAAGGAAGCGGTGTGTTGCTTAACGTAAGTTCAATGGCTGGTCTTGGCGGCGCACCAACTGTTTCTTCATATGCAGCTGCAAAGCACGCGGTTATCGGCTTAACCAAAACCGCTGCTGTTGAATATGCTGCCGCCAACATCCGCATTAATGCGGTTTGTCCTTTCTTCGCATTAACCAATATGGTTACCAATGTATCTGATGACGAAAGCCGCAAAAAGCTTGCTCGTCGCGCGCCAATGAAGCGCTTAGGACACCCTGAAGAAATCGTAGCAACCATGCTATTGCTACTTTCTCCTGCAAACACATACATGACTGGCCAATGCATCGCTATTGATGGCGGTGTGTCAGCTATGTAACGCCCCTTTCGAGGAACACCTATGTCTGCACCTATGATAAACGAACGTGATATTAACTTTATGCTGTATGAGCTTTTCGACTGTGAAAGCTTATGCCAGCGTGAACGTTATCAAGATCATGACAAAACGACCTTCAATGAAGTCATTAGTACTGCCAAGCAAATTGCTGAAAAACATTTTTTACCAATGCGTAGCAAGTTGGACAATCAACAACCGACATTTGATGGTACGAAAGTCCATATCATTGACGAACTCAAACCTGCTATTGATGCTTTAAATGAATCTGGCATCCCTTCCGCTACGGCAGATTACGAGTTCAATGGTATGCAACTGCCGCCAATAGTTTCGAATATGGCTAACGCATACTTAACTATTGCAGGTGGCACAGCCTTGGGTTACAGCATGTTAACCACAGCAAATGCAAATTTGTTGCAGGCACACGGTAGCGAAGCACTTATCGAAAAGTGGGTAAATCCACTACGAGAAGGAAGGTTCGCTGGCACGATGGCGATGACGGAACCAGGAGCTGGCTCAGGGCTTGCTGACTTAATTACGTCTGCAGAAAAGACAGAACAAGGTCACTATCTCGTTACGGGTAACAAAATCTACATCTCTGGTGGTGACCACGACTTAAGCGAAAATATTGTCCACTTAGTTTTAGCAAGAGTAAAAGGTGCGCCTAAAGGTGTAAAAGGTATCTCGTTATTCGTGGTGCCAAAATTCTTGGTGAATGACGACGGCACCCTTGGTGAACAAAATGATGTCGCCCTAGCCGGCTTATTCCACAAGATGGGGGGACGAGCACAAACTTCGACGGCACTCAGCTTTGGCGAGAAAGGCGGTGCAATAGGCTACTTAGTCGGTGAAGAAAACCGCGGCTTACAGTACATGTTCCATATGATGAACGAAGCGCGAATTATGGTAGGAGCCAGTGGTGCTGCTCTTGCTGTTGCTGGTTACCAATATTCTTTGGACTACGCTAATAACCGTCCTCAAGGTCGCTTGCCGTCATGTAAAGACCCACACTCACCTATGGTAAACATCATAGAACATGCAGATATCAGACGTATGCTTCTGGCGCAAAAGGCATACTCAGAAGGCGCCCTCGCGTTAGTGTTAATGGGCAGTCAATTATCGGATGACGAAAAAACGGCGACAACAGAACAAGAAAGAAGTCACGCTCATACCCTACTCGATTTACTCACTCCGGTGATCAAAACATGGCCATCTGAATACGGGCCTAAAGCTAATGATTTTGCAATTCAAGTACTAGGCGGTGCTGGCTATATCAACGAACACCCTGTTGAGATGTTCTACCGTGATAATCGCTTGAACCCAATACACGAAGGTACAACAGGTATTCAATCGCTTGATTTATTGGCACGTAAAGTACCCATGAACAAAATGCAGGGCTATCACGTCTTGCTGGGCGAAATGGAAAAGACCATTAAGTTGGCGAGTAGTGATGAAAAACTAACAGAGTATTGTCAGCAACTCGGCCAAGCAATCGCAACACTAAATAAAACCACTGAGCACTTGCTGGTCTCCATGGGGAAAGAGAATATTGATTTAGTGCTCGCTAATTCAGTGCAGTACCTCTCTATGTTTGGGCATATTGTCATCAGTTGGCTGTGGCTTAAACAAGCGATAGTCGCTAGGCAAGCGCTTGACCAAGGTAATCGCAGTGAACTGCATGAAAGTGAGCAGCACTTTTATCACGGCAAGTTGCAAGCGATGCAGTATTTCTTCCGTTATGAGTTGCCGCAAATCAACCATTGGTCAAATTTACTAACTACGTTGGACAGTACCACGTATGACATGAAGAAAGAGTGGTTTTAACCACTCTGCTTCGCATTTACTTTGATTCTTTAGACTTTTCTAACAGAACTGAGCCAGAACAACAGAGCCAAGAATTAATATTTAAAAACAATAAATTACAACAAAGCGTTTATTTCAATTAAAAAGGAAACAGCAATGCCGACAATGATAAAAAGAGAAAACATCGCTGACTATATTGGATTTCAAGCCGAGCCAACGCCATGGCACCAAGTTGAACAGTCTCAAATCGATCAATTCGCTGACTGCACACTAGACCATCAGTTTATTCATATCGATCCTGAAAAAGCCAAAGCAACACCATTTGGCACCACCATAGCTCACGGATTTCTAACACTTTCAATGCTTTCTCACTTTGCGGAAAGCTATAGCGTTGTTATTGAAGGTTGCTACATGGGCATCAATTCAGGTTTTGACAAAGTGAGATTTTTAGCGCCGGTAAAGGTTAATAGCCGTATTCGCGCATTGGCCAAAGTTGTCGCCATCGATGAGACAAAACCGGGACAATTTCGCATAAAAACCGAAGTATCGGTAGAAATTGAAGGTGAAGAGACACCAGCGTTAATCGCAGAGTGGATTGGCATTCAAATGGTTAAGTAGTGCAAATCGCAATATTTGATTTCGCTACAAGAAATAAAGTTCGAGCGAAAGAGTTCGAACGCAACAGACTTAAAGGAACACAAGATGACTATTAGTTATACAGACAGAGTCGCCATTGTTACCGGCGCAGGTAACGGTTTAGGAAAATCACACGCAATTGAACTTGCTAAGCGCGGCGCAAAAGTTGTCGTTAATGATTTAGGCGGTGCACGCGACGGCAGTGGTAAATCATCCGCAGCCGCAGAAGAAGTAGTAGCAGAAATTATCGCAGCAGGTGGTGATGCATTTAGCCATGGCGCCAATGTCGCTAATTTTGAAGAAGTTCAGGATATGGTTAAACAAACCATGGAAAAATGGGGACGCGTAGACATCTTAGTTAACAACGCAGGGATCCTGCGCGATAAATCATTTTCTAAAATGACCTTAGATGATTTCAAACTGGTAATGGACGTGCATTTAATGGGGTCAGTTAATTGCACCAAAGCGGTTTGGGAAATAATGAAGGAACAAAACTATGGCCGCATCGTAATGACAACCTCTTCAAGTGGCATGTACGGCAACTTTGGTCAGAGTAACTATGGTGCAGCTAAAATGGCCGTGCTTGGCTTAATGACTACGCTAGTACTTGAGGGTGCTAAACACGATATTCGCGTTAATGCATTGGCCCCTACTGCGGGCACACGCATGACGGAAGATTTAATGCCAGAGCATATCGTCAAGATGTTCGCACCAGAATATGTTACGCCGGGCCTGTTAACCCTTTGTGACGACGATGCGCCAAATCGGACAATTTTATGCGCTGGTGCCGGTGGTTATGCGACTGCAAGCTTGTTTGAAACGGACGGTATTTACCTACCTGTTGAACAACAAACGCCGGAAGCGATTCGCGATCAGTGGCAGGCGGTAACCAGCACAGACAGTCAACAAGCACTTGAAGCGGGTGTTAAACAAGGCGAAAAGTTTATTGGCAAAGCAATGGCTACTGCCCAATAGAGATACATCTTAATCAGGCACGACTAAGTGTTGATATCAAATATTAGGAAGGAAAGGAGTAGAACATGTCCAGAGAAGCCGTAATCGTTTCTGTCGCTAGAACCCCCATTGCAAAAGCTTACCGAGGTGCTTTTAACAATCTTACTTCACCAACAATGGCAGCTCACGCCATCAATACCGCGCTTAACAAGATAAATCTAGACGGCAGCGAAGTAGATGACTGTATTTTCGGTGCTGCTCTTCAACAAGGTAGCCAAGGAATGAACTTTGGTCGCCAAGCTGCAATGGCAGCGGGACTGCCAGTTTCAGTTGCTGGCATGACCATAGATAGACAATGTGCTTCTGGCCTAATGGCTGTTGCTAGCGGCGCAAATCAAATCGTATGTGATGGCTCTAACGTGATCATTGCAGGTGGCTGTGATTCCATCTCGCTAGTACAAAACGAACATATGAATATGCACAGAGCGGTTGATGAAAAAGTTAAAGCCCATGCGCCAGCCGTCTATATGCCGATGTTGGACACCGCAGAAGTAGTCGCTAATCGCTACAACATCTCACGCGAACGCCAAGATGAATACGCCCTACTTTCTCAGCAGCGCACTGCTGCAGCGCAAGAAGCCAACTTGTTTGCTGACGAAATTGTGCCGGTGACTGCCACCAAGCTAGTACAAGATAGAGAAACTGGTGAGATTTCTTCGCAGGAAGTCACTCTAACGAAAGATGAAGGAAATCGCCCAGATACTACGCTTGAAGGCTTATCCAACGTAAGAACGGTAAAAGAAGACGGTTGCATTACTGGCGGTAACGCGTCACAACTTTCTGATGGTGCGGCAGCATTAGTGCTGATGGAAAAATCTGTTGCTGAGACTAAAGGTTTAGCACCTCTTGGCGTCTATCGAGGCATGGCGGTAGCTGGCTGTGAACCCGATGAAATGGGCATAGGTCCTGTTTACGCCATTCCTAAGTTATTGGAGCGCCATAACCTGACAATGGATGACATCGGTCTGTGGGAACTCAACGAAGCTTTTGCCGTACAAGTGCTTTACTGTGCTGATCATTTAGGTATTCCGATGGATAAGCTAAACGTTAATGGCGGCGCTATTTCTATCGGACACCCTTATGGTATGAGCGGTGCTCGACTTGTTATGCATGCACTTTTGGAAGGGAAACGACGTGGCGTTAAATATGTCGTCATCACCATGTGTATCGGTGGCGGACAAGGTGCTGCGGGATTATTTGAGGTACTTTAGCCAAGTACCTCAAATAAGTATTTTTACGCAAAGAAAAAAAACTAAACGAAAAGCTAGGGCGTGTTGGTCTTTCGAGGCTATTTTTGCAGCAATTTATGATGTATTTATACAAAGCAGAGTTTATGCCGTGTGGTTATTCCACATAAATAAGCGATAAAGACTTTGTGCTCCTGCAAAGTCACCTTACCCTACATCCTTGTAGGGCAACGCAGTAGAAAGGCATCATGAATGCTGTCCTAAGTATGTAGTAAAAGGATTCGTTAAAATTTAACCCTGAAAGATCAACACGCCCTAATGATAAAAAGCTTTAAAGTCAGCCCGTTTTAGTTAATATTGTTTTTAACACCGTCAAAAATGATAAATAAGATAAAATGACAAACTTGTCAGGTGATGTATAGAAAAAACGTAAAAATGCTATAAAAACTTTACGAAAGCATAATTACAAAAACTAAATTTCAAAAGCAAAAGTAGAAAAAACAACACAATTACAACAGACGTTTAGATAGAAGGACAAATTGCATGGATAAAGTATGGTTAGAAAAAAGTTATCCACCTGGGGTGCCATTTGAAATCGATCCGGATAAGTTCTCTTCACTAGTGGAGATGTTCCTCACTTATACCGATGAGTTTAAAAACAATACAGCATTCATCAATATGGATGCCAGCATTACCTACCAAGAACTCGCTGATCAAGCTAAAGCATTTGCCGCATTCTTACAGAATGAATGGGGTTTCAAGCACGGCGATAAATTTGCGATCATGATGCCTAATGTACTGCAGTACCCGGTGGCGTTATTTGGTGCATTGATGGCTGGCCTGACGGTAGTGAACGTCAACCCACTTTACACAGCGCGAGAGCTTGAACATTTGTTGAAGGACTCAGATGCCAAAGGTATCTTGATTATCGAAAACTTCGCTAACACGCTTGAGTCTATCGTCGCCAAAACGAATGTTGAACATGTCATTACAACAGGTTTAGGTGACCGTCTTGGTGGTTTAAAAGGTATATTGGTCAATGCAGTTGTTAAGCACGTTAAGAAAATGGTGCCTAAGTACAACTTACCTGACGCAGTGAAGTTTAATCATGTCCTCGCGAAAGGTGCAAGCCTTCCCTTCACACCTGTAGATATTAGCCCTACCGACTTAGCATTCCTGCAGTACACGGGGGGCACTACTGGCCCGTCTAAAGGTGTTATGCTAACTCACCGCAATATGGTCGCCAACTTAGAGCAATCAAAAGCGATGACAACACCGATATTTGAGGCTGACAAGGAAATTATGATCACGGCGTTGCCGCTTTATCATATCTTCGCCCTCAACTCGAATTGCCTGTGCTTCATTGCTTATGGCGGTACTAATGTATTAATTACTAACCCTCGTGATATGCCAGGATTCGTTAAAGAATTAGCCAAATACCGTTTCACTGCAATTACCGGTGTAAATACCCTATTCAATGGCTTAATTCACACACCTGGATTTGAAAAACTCGACTTTTCAGGCCTTAAAGCCGCACTTGGTGGTGGCATGGCGGTGCAACGTCCAGTTGCTGAAAAATGGCAAAAAATCACTGGTGTACGCTTACTCGAAGGCTACGGTTTAACTGAATGTTGTCCGATGGTAACTATCAGTCCTTACAACCAAACTGAATTTAACGGTTCTATTGGGTTACCAGCAGCGTCAACCGAGATTCGATTGGTTGATGACGAAGGCAATGAAGTTGGCTTAAACGAACCAGGTGAATTGTGGGTGAAAGGTCCACAAGTCATGAAAGGTTATTTAAATCGTCCTGATGCGACCGCAGAAACTATCGAAGATGGTTGGTTGAAGACAGGCGATATCGGGACTATGGATGAAGATGGTTACTTCCGTATCGTTGATCGTAAAAAAGACATGATTATCGTCTCTGGCTTTAATGTTTATCCAAATGAAATTGAAGAAGTCATGGCCTCTCACCCTGGTGTACTTGAAGCAGCCGCTATCGGTATGCCTTTTGAGGCCACTGGTGAGAAAATTCGTGTTTACATCGTTAAAAGTGATAAGTCCTTAACGGAAGAGCAAATCACAACCCACGCGCGAGAAAACTTAACCAACTACAAAGTACCTAAGGAGATTCGCTTTATTGAAGAGAGTGAAATGCCTAAGTCAAACGTAGGTAAAATTTTGCGAAAAGAGTTACGTACAATGGCAGCTGCAACAGAAAAAGCCGTAGCGTAAACAGCATAAAGTGTACTTCTAGCTATTAACTATTAGCTACGACATTAGAAAAAATAAACTGCTGGCTAAATGGCAAAATTTACCAGCAGGTTTTATTAGTATGTTTTTTAGCGTATTTAAACCCAACAACATTGCCCTTGTGTTGTGCGGCTCCAATGTGGTTAGGTTTAAGTACATTAATTATTCGAAAATTGAACTTTACAAAAGGTAAACACACCACAAATGATAGAAGTATACGCGGGAAAGACAGCCCTAAAGACAATGCAAGAACAAGGGTTTTCCCAAGATATCTTTGATACTTTTTTAGGTGCCAGTGGCGGCCCTAAATGGTTCACCTTATTTGGTTTAGACAAATATGTCTTTGGCGAATTTTTCAAAGATAGAACACAAGATCTCAATCTCATGGGATCCAGCGCTGGTGCTTTCCGTGCCGCCTGTTTTGGGCAAAATGATCCAGTTGCCGCAATTTCAAGGCTGGCAGAGAACTATGCCAATACGCGCTATTCCAATGATAAACCGGCGCCAGCAGAAATAACGGATAAAGGGCGCGCACTGCTAGACTACGTCTTAGACACTAGGGGTGTTGACGAAATTATCAATAACCCGGTCAGAAAAGCACACCTTGTTGTCGCTAAGTGTAACGGCTTAGTCGCCAGCGAAAACAAGGTACTACAGGTTTCAGGTTTAATGGCTAGCTACCTGAGAAACCGAGTCAACAGAAAGTATCTAAGAAATCAATACGAACGCTTTATCTTCCAACCGAAGAGCAGCAATTTAGCCATCAGCGATCCTGACGACTTTAAAACAACGATTACTTACCTGAGCCAAGAAAACTTAAAAGATGCGTTACTCGCTTCAGGCTCCATTCCAATGGTAATGGAAGGTATTAGCGATATTGCCGACTGCCCTAAGGGGATGTATCGAGATGGTGGCATTATCGATTACCATTTTGATGTAAAGATCCACAACCCTAATTTGGTGCTCTACCCCCATTTCAGTCACAACATTAAGGCGGGATGGTTTGATAAAAGTCTTTCTCGACCCGTACGAGAGTCTAACTACGACAACGTCGTGGTTATCTGTCCTAGTCAAGCGTTTGTCGAGTCGCTTCCAAATAAAAAGATCCCTGACCGTACCGATTTTACCGATATTGAAACCGAATCACGCATAAAGCTTTGGCATCAAGTACTTGGTCAAAGTGAACAACTTGCTGAAGGGTTAGATAGTTTTATTAGCCGGCAAGCAATTAATGAAGTTAAACCTATGTCTGCACTTATCAGCTAGTAGTCTGCTAGTAATTAGCTAATAGTTGAGACCTGTACCCAATAATTAGAACGTAAAAGGATCAGTAACAAATGCAAGAATATACAGCAATAAAACTCATCGCTCGCCCAAGTGGCGGTCCAATCACAGACGAACTATTTGAAACTGTTACAATGCCACGCCCAGAATTAGCAGATGGCGAGTTTTTAGTTCAGCAAACCTACATGTCACTTGATCCAGCAATGTTTGGCTGGATGAGTCCTGATACCGAGAGCTATATTCCACCGGTAGCGTTAGGTGATGTTATGCGCAGTAGCGGTATAGGTAACGTTATAGAGTCAAAACACCCTGATTTTCAAGTGGGCGACCGCGTAACAGGTTTACTTGGCTGGACAGAATTATTGAAGACAAACGGTCAAGGTATCAACAAGGTACAAAACGATTTACCTGATGAAACGATTTTATCAGTATTCGCGTTACCGGGATTAACCGCTACACAAGGTCTATTTAGCATCGGTAAGCCGAAGGCAGGCGAAACAATTGTCGTCACTGGAGCTGCTGGCTCTGTAGGTTCTATCGTTGGACAACTAGCAAAAGCTGATGGTCTGAACGTTATTGGCGTTGTAGGTGGCGACGAGAAAGCGAGTTGGATTGTTAATGAACTCGGCTTTGATGGTGCAATTAATTACAAGACTGATGATTTAAAAGCTAAGTTAGACGAATTAGCACCGAATGGTGTTGATGTGTATTTCGAAAATACGGGTGGCCCTATACAGCAAGCTGTATTTAACAAGATGAATGTGCATGGCCGCATCGCGGTGTGTGGCATGATAGCTGACTATGCTAAAGCAATCCCAGATCCGGGTCCGAACTGGATACCTATGATCAAAAAACGTTTAACGGTTCAAGGCTATGCGATGCCTGACCATTTTGGTGACATCCCTGCTCTACTTACAAAATTAACGCCTTATGTGATGCAAGGCAAAATAAAGTATCGCAGCCACATTTTAGATGGATTACCGTCTGCAATTACAGGCCTTAACTTATTCTTCACTGGCGGCAACCAAGGCAAGTTAATGGTAAAACTATAAAAACGTCTTCTGGGCACAATTTAAGCGAACGACTTAAAGGAAAAAAAATGAAAATAATCAGAAAAATTGCAATCTTAGGATTAGCGAGCTTGGCAAGTCTCACACAATTTCAAGTATTGGCTGATGACGATAATGGCAATAAAGCCTATGAAATTGATGAAACAACCTTTAGCTGCATCAACGATATGTCTCGCGTGCGTGGATTTTTCGTCGATAACCTTGATAAGTCAGCACTAGATAAAACCTTAAGTGTTGCTAATAAAGGAACCGGGGAATATCCAGCAGGTTCAGTGGTACAACTCGTACCTACAGAAGTTATGGTTAAGCACCCTAAAGGTACAAGCCCTGCTACCAATGACTGGGAATTTTTTGAGCTAGCTGTATCGCCTCAAGGCAGTAAGTTTACTGCGCGAGGGTTTACGGAAGTCAAAAACCGCTTCGGTGGCAACTGCTTGGATTGCCACAAAAAGGCAAAGCCTGAGTTTGATTTGATCTGTGAGACGGGTCACGGCTGCGATCCTATCCCTATTACTAAAGAGATGATTGCCGTTACTCAAAAGACCGATCCACGATGCGGTGTTATGCCAACGCTTAACGACAAAGAAAAGGTAATCCTTAAGCAATTAAAAGCTGCATTTGGCGGATAGCTTACTTACAAATAGTAGCTTTAAGCTCGAAAAAAAAGAAAAAGCCCTATCTACGCTCTAGAAACGGTACCAAGAATGTGCACCAAACCAGAGCGTCAAAAATAGGGCTTTTTTAATCTTAAATAGTAGGGCGTGTTGGTCTTTCTAGGCTATTTTTACAGCAATTTATGATGTTTTTATACAAGGCAGAGCTTATGTAATGTGGTTATTCCACATCAATAACCGATAAAAACTTTGTGCTCCTGCAAAGTCACCTTACCCTACATCCTTGTAGGGCAACGCAGTAGAAAGGCATCATAAATGCTGTCCTAAGTATGCAGTAAAAGGGATTCGTTTAAATGCATTTTTCTCATTGATGCCTGCGTGGATGCAGGTACTAAGATTATGCAGGAGCATAATAATCGGTACTTGCTCTGTGCGTAGAATAACTGTGCGTAACACAAGTGCCGCGATAAAAATGCATTTAATTCGAACAAAATTTAAACCTGGAAGACCAACACGCCCTAGAGTCTTATACCACTTCCAAGGTTACATCAATATTGCCGCGTGTTGCATTTGAATACGGACATACTTGATGCGCTTTTTCCACAAGGCTAGATGCTGTTTCTTTATCTAAATCACCTAGTGAAACTGAAAGCTTAACGGCAATACCAAAACCGTGCTCTATTGGACCAATAGGTACTTCTGCTGACACGCTAATGTCGTTACCTAAAACAATTTTTTCTGCTGCTGCAACATGCTTTAGTGCGCCGATAAAACACGCTGAGTAACCAGCAGCAAACAACTGCTCAGGGTTTGTACCCTCTCCGCCAGCACCACCTAACCCTTTAGGTGTTGAAAGTGTGATATTCAGTTTACCATCATCCGATTTTGCAGTGCCCTCACGGCCACCTGTCGCTGTCGCAACGCCTTTATAGAGTTTCTCTGACAATACGTTCATAGTACTTTCCTCAGTAATAATTTAATTAATGTAAACGATATACTTTGCACGCAAAGTATATTATTAACTCAAAACTTGATTGTCAATTATTTTGCATGCAAAATATAAACATGAAATATTGAGAGGTATCTATGTCAGTAACATTAAGACTTGAAAATCAGCTTTGTCATCGCTTCTATCTGCTGTCAAATGCCTTTACTCGAGCATACCGCCCATTGCTAGAAGAATTAGACATTACCTACCCTCAATATGTAGTCATGATGGCTTTATGGGAGAAAGACGACATAACTGTTGCCACCCTCTTAGATA
>JAKVCY010000054.1 GCA_022448425.1 Thalassotalea sp.
AGAAGATGATTCACGTATTAGGCGTGGCGATGCGCCAGAGAATATGGCGACCTTTAGACGCTTTGCGATGAACTTAGCCCGCTTAAGCCCTATTAAAGACAGCATAAAAGGAAAGCTTAAGCAGGCTGCTTGGTGTGATGATGTACGAGAAAAGCTAGTTTTTGGCTAAAAAGCATTTAAGTATGATTTTGCCCTGGACGTCTAGTGAAAAATATCGATATTTAATTCAATTTTTTGCATAACTAGTCAAAATAGAGCTTACTTATGGCGCAACTGCCAATGCCGTTGTGCAATAAAATTTGCTACATCGCTAATGCTGTCATTTGAGCTTCAAGCTTCTCGTAGTAAGGATTCCACGTTAGGCGAGCATGAATTTTATGATCTTCTTCATATCCCCAAGCGGCGTACCAGACTTCTGCTCCATTCTCACACTGTTTAACCGCATCGTCATCAAAGCTATTCATACACATTTTGCGTTCACCACCAATCCCATAATAAGGCTTCCGTGGGATGAAAAGAGGACTCATATTTGAACCAGTACTGACTTTCAGTGCGGGCAACTTCATGTTCAATGTTTCAATTGACCCTTTGTTTACTAAAGGCATCATGATTTTGCACATATTCTTGCTCTAGCGCCTTTACTAAAAGGTCCAGCTAACGCCTGTAAGTTGCTCGGATAACCCCCAGAGTCTGCTCGCTTGAGCCGTATCTAACACGCTTGCTTCTAGCTCACATTCGCCGATAGGACCTACCATTTCTGCTCGTTTCGTTGGCCCGTAATAAGCGTGTGGTTTTAAATTCTCTTCAGTCGCACATAGTACTTCTGGCCAAGCTCCTCTTTCCGCTGACTGCGCTAAAGGCGACAGTAAGGAAAACAGAAACTTAGTTATCCAATTTGCCTCTTCTTGCGCTAACGTGGTGCGCGCAGCGCCTAGGTGACAAACATGCACACTAACGGGAAGGTTTGCTGCTTTTACGCGCCTTTCAAGCTCGTATGCAAACATCATTTGAGCGAACTTACTATGACAATAGGTGTAATGAGGGTTGTAGTTTCTGTTGAAGTTTATGTCATCAAATTGAATCTTCTTTTGGCCCATTTTATGGCCATTGCTGCCAACAAAGACAATACGTGCTTTACTTTGTACTAAACGATTGAATATCAGATTCGTTAGTAGAAAATGTCCAAAATGATTTGTACCTAGTTGGCTTTCGAAACCATCTTTCGTCAATTCTTGCTTAGCAACCTGTGCAATAGCAGCATTACAAATAAAAGCGTCAATTTGAGGAATCTCAGCATTCACTCGAACGGCAGCTTTACTCAGAAAAACCTTTGCAGCTTCGTAACCAGCGCCTGCGTTGCCACCGGTGATTAAATAAGTTTTACCCTGAAGATTGCCGACTCGTTCAGGAGTCCAACCTTTCGCGCCAAATGGGTTTGCTTTACTCATTCTATTACCTCAACGATATGATAATTACGCTTTAACTTCTTTGATTAAATTATCTTCGCTTGTGCTTTTTCATGAATAAACAAACTTACGCAATGCGTATACAAATCTGCATTTGTGAAAAAGAGAGTTGCTTTTAATACACCTCTAAACGAACGTTAGCGCGAGATCACACACCTAGTTGGACGCGAGAAAAGATATACAAGTTCATCTCTATCCTTCCCATGATGGCTGCGGTAAACTTGTGTTTTCGTTCGACAAAAAACTGAAACAATGGACTTTTTCTTACTTAAAAAAATCATTGGCGTGTTGTTAATGCCGCTAAGTATCAGCCTTATTTTGTTGCTTATTTCACTCGTACTTTTTAATCGTAATGCTCGCCTTGCCAGACGCTGTTTATTTGCTGCTATAGCGTTACTACTTGCTTCTTCATTGGCACCTATATCAGATCGTTTTATGCATCCGCTAGAACATCAATATGAAGCTTTTACAAAGTCGAGTGAGCCCGTTGACTATATTGTGATATTGGGCTGCGGACATACAACAAACGATGCGTTGCCAGCGAGCCTGCTGCTAAAAGACTGTTCAATGCGCCGCTTAGTTGAAGGGTTGAGAATATTGAAGCTACACCCGGAAGCGCAGCTCATCACATCAGGTTTTGGTGGCCCCGACGAATCTCCTAACGCAGAAGTCGTAAAGCAAACCGCTATGTTGCTTGGTGTACCAGAGCGCAAAATCCTAGTAGAACCATTTCCAAAAGACACTCAAGAAGAAGCAGCTCTGATTGCGCCAAGATTAATCGGAAAAAATGCAGTGCTCGTTACCGACGGAGATCACCTGCCACGCGCGGTAAAGTATTTTGAACTAGAAGGTGCTCAAGTGACGCCAGCACCTGCTGGGTTCTGGGTCGTAAGTAATGAGATAGCGTCAGACTGGGGCTACTATGTACCTAAAAGTGAAAAGCTAAGCCAAACTAGTACTTTTTGGCATCAAACTATGGGTATGCTTTGGCAATGGATAGCTTATTAGCTGAGACGTTACCCAAGCTTTATCCCATGACGAAATAAAAAAAGCCGAGTGAAATACTCTGCTTTTTTTATCTTTCGAGCATATCGCTCAGTGCAAAAATTGTTATATATAGAAACAGCTATACTGGGTTATCGATATCAACAAACTCAACGTCCAAGCCAAGTTCAACAGTAATATATTCACCTAGGGCTTTGGCACCATATCGTTCAGTAGCATGGTGACCTGCAGCAAAAAAGTGGATATCCAATTCTCTTGCCACATGAGTCGTTTGTTCCGATGCCTCACCACTAATAAATGCATCTATACCTTGCGCTGCTGCCAATTCAATATAGCCCTGGCCACCACCAGTGCACCATGCAACCGTTTTTATCGACTTATTTGATGGTGGCGCAATATGCAAACATTCCCGCGCCAACTTCTTATCAATTAGCTGTTTAAAGCTCTCACCATCAATATTAAATGCTAATTCCCCTTGCACAGGTACGCTGATCGGGTTACCAAGCTCTAATGGCCCTGTTGTTTTGATACCAAGTAGCTTGGCCAGTTGCGCATTATTACCAAGTTCAGGGTGAATATCCAGAGGCAAATGATAGGCAAAGAGGTTAATGTTGTTGTCTAGCAATTTTTTAATACGCTGATATTTCATTCCCGTAATTGGCTGACTTTCACCTTTCCAAAAGTAGCCATGGTGAACCAACAACGCATCAGCATTGCATGCAATAGCTTCGTCAATTAATGCTTCGGTGGCAGTTACACCAGTCACTATTTTATGGATTTCGTCGCGACCTTGAACTTGTAAACCGTTAGGACAAAAGTCTTTAATTTGGTTTGGCTGCAATACGTCATTGAGAAACTGTTGAAATTCTGAAGTTAACATGGGGCTTTTAACTAAATAATTATGTGTATTGACGCTAGTTTCTCATATCTTCATTCAAAATGGCGAATACAACATGAGTTTAGAGCTAACTTTCACAGTAAATCAATTTTTTTCGTATATACGACCTTTGTCGTAGAACTTTTCTCTACAGCGCTTAGCATTAAAGGCTTTGCTCATTTTGTTTATACCTCGTCGGATAGAAATATTTACAAATTGCAATGGTTTAGCACACAAAATCTGTTTCTAAATTGTTACCAGCGTGATAAAAAAACATGTCACTTTACCTTTTATAACGAGAAGTTACTTTGGCTAACACAGTGTTAGCAGGTAGTTATATTCAGGATTGACAAAAATAACTAAAACAAAAGGAAATAGTAAATGACAAAGCATTTCTCACGAAAAGCCACTCTGGCGCTTAGCATTTCTACAGCACTTTTAGCCTCTCAAAGCTTTAACGTCGCTGCCGCAGAAGCAGACGAAGAAGTAGAACGTATCCAAATTACTGGTTCACACATTAAACGCACCAGTATGGAAGGTCCATCACCTGTCACGAGTTTATCAGCAGACGATATCAGCAAAACAGGTGTTACTGATTTAATTAGCTTATTCACTAAGCTACCAATTTCAGGTCAAGGTACTTTCTCTACACAAGCCAACAGTTCAGATGACACCGCAAACGGTGGCTCTTCTGTTTCACTACGTGGTTTAGGTGCCGATTCAACACTTATATTAGTGAATGGTCGCCGTGTATCTGTTAGCCCTTTCGCAAAGGGTATTGATACCGCATTCGTCGATATTAACAATATTCCACTGTCTGCTATCAAACGCGTTGATATTTTAAAAGATGGTGCATCAGCAACTTACGGTTCTGATGCGGTCGCTGGTGTAATCAACGTTGTATTACGCGATGATGTCGAAGGTGTAGAACTAACAGGTAAAATCGGTTCAACAGCCGATGGCGGCGGCGAAGAGCAAAGCTTCAGCTTGGTTTTTGGTAGTCAGACTGAGAAATCAAGCCATACATTTATCATGGAATACTTCGATCGTGAAGAAGTGCTATACGCTGATCGTGACTATGCGAAGAGCGCAAACCAACAAGCGCTAACTGGTAACCCAAATGCGACAGATTTCCGTTCCTCATCAGGTATCCCTGGCACAATCGCATTAGCATCAGACCCATCAAATCGTTTAATTGACTTATACGGTAACGACACATGTCCAGAAGCTGATCGCGACTTCGCTAATAACTTATGTCGTTACGATTACGCGCCTCACATGACCATGATTCCAGATGCAGAACGCTTCAGCTGGAACTACATGGGTAAATATGAAATCAATGACACAGTTCGTGGTTTCGCTGAATTAAACGGCCAAAACTCTAAGTCAATTGTTCGTGGTGCAGGTAGCCCAAGCTTTAACGAATTATTTATGTCGGGCGATAACCCGAACCACCCATTTGCTGATTTACCTGATCACGAATTCCACGGCCAAGACCTAACCATGCGTCGCCGTACAGTGGATATCGGCAACCGTGAGAAGCGTGTCGATTCTGATTACTATCGTGCTATCTTAGGCTTACAAGGTGAAATTGGCGAGTGGAGCTGGGAAGCAGCTTATTCTTACATCAAGAGTGAATCAACAGAGCGTGGTGTAGATGGTTTCCCGAACTCTCGTCGTATCCAAGAAGCGATTGATTCTGGCCTTTGGGACCCATTCGAACCTTCAAGTAACTCACAAGAAGCATTAGACTACATTGAAACCACCACTGTACGTGTTGGTAAGTCTACAAACAAATCACTAGACGTTAAGTTTTCTGGTCCAGTAATGGAGATGCCATACGGTGAACTCATGTTGGCGGTTGGTGCTGAGTACCGCGAAGAACAGATTTCTGATAACCCAGATGATCAATTCTTGCGTGGTGACATCTTCGGTACCGAGGCAACACAAGCTAACGGCTCTCGCGATAACACCGCAATTTTTGCAGAATTAGCGGTACCACTGCTTGATACGTTAGAAGTTCAAGTTGCGGTTCGTCACGAAGACTACAGCGATTTCGGTACGACCACCGACCCTAAAGTCTCTTTCCTTTGGACACCATCAGATGACTTAAGCTTGCGTGGTTCATACGGTACGGCATTCCGTGCACCATCTTTACATCAATTAGGTTTGGGTCGTACCGATGAGTCGCCAAACTTGGTAGATACACTACGTTGTGCTGCTATTGGTAACCAAGATCGTGCTTGTGAGCCACAAGAATACACTGCGGTATTTGAAGGTAACCCTGACTTAGGCCCTGAAGAGTCAAAAAGCTACAACCTAGGTGTTATATATAACATCACCGACGATTTAAGCTTCTCTGTTGATTACTACAACTACGATATCGAGAACATCATCGATTCAGATACGCAGTTTGTAATGGACAACTTCGGTTTAGATCCAACTGTTGTTATCCGTCGCCCAACCTCTATTGCCGGTGACCCAGGTGAAGTAATTCAAGTAAACGATGGCTTCCAAAACATTGGTGATTTAGAAACTTCTGGTTTAGACGTTGACGTTCGTTACAACATGGAAACTGAATACGGTCAATTCCGTTTTGGTTACGTAATGAACTACGTACTGAAATTCGAAGATTATAAAGGCACAGAAGAAGGTGGTTTCGAGCAACCAGAGATTCGTTGGACAACATCTGTTGACTGGATCAAAGATGACTTCAGCGCAACAATGGCTGTGAACTACATCGATGAGTTCGAGCAAGAAGCATCAGTTTTCGATCCTTCAAAAGGTATCGACATGGTAGATTCAATGACAACAGTTGACCTATCGGTTAACTACTACGGCATTGAGAATACAGTTTTAACACTTGGTGCAACTAACTTGTTTAACGAAGAACCACCATTTGCTTACCATGACTTCATGGGCTTTGTTGTAGACGTTCATAGTGGTCAAGGCCGCTTTGCTTACGCGCAAGCTAGCTACAAGTTCTAAGCAAGCGATACGCAAACGGGACATTCATCTCTTGTTTGTGAGTCAAAAAAAAACCAGCAAATGCTGGTTTTTTTTATTGCGTATTCTTTTCATCAATGTTGCTACCGCTGTTCGCGGTTACTATTCATAGACGGTACTCGAGCAGGCTGAATGCTTGGCCTAATTCGCCATTTGGGTTTTATCGGTGTAAGTGGGTGAACACGTTTTTTAGCGATAATAATGTAAACGCTGCCCAAGGCTGGCATATAGTTTGATGCAAATTTTTGCCAAATACCTTGTTTGCCGTATTGCTCGCTTTGCGACCTTTCAGATTGACTATTACTATTTGACATTGCTTCGCTAGCCCCCTGATTAGCATCCGCGGCGACTTCAGCTTGACGCCCCGCATTGTGATCAACAGATAACTCAATGTCTTTGCCAACCAATGTCGAATGTAAAACACGGATATCATCAAGAATTTCAAACCCCATTAACGCCAGCCAATCCTTAACGCGCATGGGAGTAAAAAAGTGCTCACACCAAGGTGACTGCTTACGTCTAAATGGCAATAATTTATTCATACCTGCAAGGCTTAGAGGGTTGTAACCCGTTAATACCATGTAGCCGTTAGGAATCAGCACCCTGTTAGCCTCACGCAATACATGATGAGGGTCTACACTAAACTCCAGGGCATGCCCTAACACACATACATCAACACTGTGTTCAACAAATGGTAAATCATCGATATCAGCAATAACACCTGCATTGTGACGATTACCTGATACGGTAATTTGATGTTTGATTGGTGACAAATGACAATCTATTTCGCCGCTGAGCGCACCAATCTTGAGTAAATGATAACCAAAAAATTTACTGGTCCACGGTGCTATCGCTTGATTTATCGCTCCAAGCATTGTTTGTCCCATCGGCAACTCTAACCAAGTTAATGGTGTGCTAGGTTCACGATATGCAAGTGCGGATTTCATCAAGGTTAACTATCTCTCTATTCTGGCTATAATGTCTCAACAAACATTATGACGTAATGAGTTTATGAGCATCAATATAGCGCCAATCAAGGCATTTAACGACAATTATATTTGGGCAATTAGCTCCACTAACAATAACTTAGTATTAGTTGACCCTGGCCAAGCTGCGCCATGTATCGATTATATTAACACTCACAAATTAAATTTAGTGGCGATATTGATTACACATCATCATAGAGATCATGTCGGTGGTATCGCAGAGTTACTTGGTGCTTTTGGCGAAGATATAACAGTCTATGGCCCGAAAAACGAGGAT
Source organism: Thalassotalea sp. (assembly GCA_022448425.1). Taxonomy (GTDB): domain Bacteria; phylum Pseudomonadota; class Gammaproteobacteria; order Enterobacterales; family Alteromonadaceae; genus Thalassotalea_F. The sequence goes on from JAKVCY010000054.1 coordinate 7,618, forward strand.
ATTCCACACTGCGACATAAAGCTAGTTGAAGGCGACAAAGTTGACTTGCCTGACCTTGGCATCGAACTAAATGTCCTCGATGTACCTGGGCATACCGCAGGTCACATCGTGTATTTCGATGACCAACATTTGTTTTGTGGTGACACACTGTTTTCAGGTGGTTGTGGCAGGTTATTTGAAGGTACACCAAGCCAAATGCATCACTCTGTATCAAAGTTAGCTAAACTACCTGCTTCCACAAAAGTCTATTGCGCACATGAGTACACTTTGGCAAATCTACATTTTGCGCTAACCGTAGAGCCAAACAACATAGAGCTACTTACTTATTTCAACCAAGTTCAGCACAAACGCGACAATGATATTTCAACAATCCCTACAACAATTGGGCAGGAAGCCGCTATAAACCCATTTATGCGCTCAAATGTTGCCGATATTAAAGAATCCGCAGAGTTATATATGGACACGAAACTCGCTAGTGATGTTGACGTATTTGCTGCAATTCGTCAGTGGAAAGACAACTTTTAGTGCAATACCGCTCATGTTTACGTTAATTAGTCCTAGATAGAAGCTTGAATATTAGGGCTAACCTTGTAGAATTCAGCTAATTTTATTGAAAAAAATCGTCTATGAAGTCTCTCCCTCATTCTATTACAGCATCGATTACTGCAACTTTATTACTGGCAGGCTGTCAGTTAACTCCATTGTCTGACACAGACATGGAAGTAGCTAGTAACGAACACATCGCGACACCGATTGAAATAAACCAAGCATTATTGATGGATGAGACTATCGAAGTTATCCATCCTGTCGCTGACGTAGATATCGAATTAAACAATGACAAAATCCATGTTTCTGAAGATATTTGGGAACACATTCGCGAGCGCTTAACATTCGACATACCTCAGAACAAACGTGTAATTGTGCAACGCAATTGGTATGCAAAACACCAAAGCTATCTCGACCGAGTAGCTAAACGTGCTGAGCCCTTTTTACATTATATAGTGCAAGAGTTGGAAGCTGAGAATATCCCTATTGAAATGGCATTACTGCCAATTGTAGAAAGTGCGTTCGACCCGTTCGCCTACTCGCACGGCAGAGCTTCTGGCATGTGGCAATTTGTTCCTGGCACTGGTAAACGTTTCGGTATGAAACAAAACTGGTGGTACGACGGTCGCCGTGATGTAATCGCGTCGACAAAAGGTGCCGTTGCTTACTTGAAGTACCTACACAAATTCTTCGATGGCGACTGGATGCTAGCACTAGCCGCTTATAATTCAGGTGAAGGTCGTGTCCGTCGAGCAATGAAGAACAACGCGCGTAAGAATAAGCCGACAGACTTCTGGTCGTTAGACTTACCGAGAGAAACTCGTGCCTACGTACCAAAACTCCTTGCTTTGGCAGACTTAGTTAAACGCCCCGAAGATTTCAATATCAAGTTTTACGAAATTGATAACTCACCGGTTATTGAAACAGTAGATATCAAATCGCAACTGGATTTAGCAAAAGCGGCAAGGCTTGCAGATTTGAGCCTTGCAGAGTTTCAACGTTTAAATCCAGGTTTTAATCGTTGGGCAACAGATCCAGATGGCCCTCATTATCTTGTTTTACCGAGCACTAAAGTTGAACAATTCAAAACAGGTTTAGCGAAACTCAGTGAAAAAGAGCGTTTGTCTTGGCAGCGTTACAAGATTAAATCCGGCGATAGCCTAATTCGCATAGCAAATAAATTCCACACCACACCTGAGCTAATCCGTAAGGTTAACAACATCAGTGGCAACAATATCCGTGCAGGTAAGCATTTGTTAATCCCTGTCGCAGCTCAGGCATTGGATGACTATATTTTGTCGCAGGATCAACGTTTAACTAAAACACAGACAAAACAACGCAATGGTGTGAAAAGTGTTCACGTTGTTAAGTCTGGCGATACCTTATGGGACATCGGCAGAAAATACAAAGTATCGACACGCAGCATCGCCAAATGGAATGGCATGGCGCCAAGAGACACAATCAAGCCGGGCCAGGAGTTGGTGATTTGGCAAAAAGTTGGGCTACGCCAAACAGCGAAAAACAAAGATGCCAAAGCGATTATGCGCAACATCACGTACCGAGTGCGTAAAGGTGATTCATTCGCTCGCATCGCTGACAAATTCAATGTAAAAATTAGTGACATTGAGCGTTGGAATAGCTTAAGCAGAAAGCAATATTTGCAGCCTGGCCAAATGTTAAAGTTGTCAGTGGATATCACCAACAGCATTTAACAAATAACGATATGTTAAAAGGCTCCTCGATAGGAGCTTTTTTGTGCCCGAAAACCTATGTCCAAGAACTTATGCCCGAAACTTACGCGTAAAAAAATAGATGATTGATTTAGCCCTAATTGCCCTATTTATCCCAACATTCTTTCTTGTAAGCATCACACCAGGAATGTGCATGACACTAGCAATGACGCTAGGTATGTCGATTGGCGTGCGCCGTACCATATATATGATGGTCGGCGAATTACTCGGTGTGGGTATTGTTGCTCTATCTGCTGTACTTGGCGCATCAACTGTAATGCTGAATTACCCTATGGTATTTGACGTACTGAAATGGTTAGGCGCAGCTTACTTGTTCTGGGTAGGTATCAACATGTGGCAATCGAAAGGTAAGCTCGCTGTAAGCACCGAAAGTACACTCGATAGCAATGACGCTAATACATTGTTTAGTTATGGCCTAGTGACGGCATTAGCCAATCCAAAGGGTTGGGCATTTATGCTATCACTGCTGCCGCCTTTCATTAACACAGAGAAGTCATTAGCACCTCAGTTAGCTGTACTAATTGCCATTATTCTTTGTAGTGAGTTTATCTGTATGATGCTTTATGCAACGGGTGGAAAAACCATTGGTAAGCTATTAACCACCAGTGAAAATGTGAAACGCCTCAACCAAGTATCAGGTTCATTAATGATACTGATCGCTGTTTGGTTGCTAACAGTGTAATTCCAAAAGCCGAAGCCAAAAAAATCCCTAGCCTAAACTACTTTTTCTCGGGGACCTTTGCCGCACTTTGGTAACTCGTGATCAAGAATGAGACTTCTGTTTGTCCGCTTGCTCTATCCTCTTCATCATGTCCGCCTCCTGCTTCACCCGTAACTCCACGAGCTGAACCACCACGAAGTGACAAAAATACACGCCACTGCATTTTGTCTTCACTACAACTACCAAAAAAGCCTTGCGCAGAGAATACACGTGCTGTCGAGGTAGTATTTTCAGAGCGAGGAACCTTGTCTGTCGGGGTGTCTAATTGGAAGAAAAGTGGGATTTTCCCCATAAACATATCTTCACCTTCCATATATCCACTGTCGAAAATAAGGTTATCATTCGATGTGCTTACATAGATATTGAACGCTTGTTCTGCCACTAAATAGGCTTGGTCAAACGCGATAGTAATCTCTCCGAAACTTGTCAAAATTTTGCATTGAGACTGCCCTTCAATACATGAGGGTTCAGACAGTAAAAATGAATTTTCTTGAGTAGGAGAACAGCCCAGTACTGCTGAAATAATAAGCATTTTCAGTGTATAAAACACCGTTTGTTTTTTCACCAAACATCAACCTGTTAGCTAAGTCGTAGCAGTATTCTAACGCTATTTTTACCGTTTATTTTAATTATCTCTGGTTTTTTTTGATTTAGAACAGGTTTTACTCTCAACGCTGATGACATTTATATGTGAAATCATTATTATGCGCACGGGTTGGAATTCCATTACAGCAACTCGTGAAATTTAGGCTATACCTTAATTAGTCGATTTAGCGAATTGTCGAACGAAATCCATTCTATTTAATGAATAATTATAACTGCGGAAACCATAAACATGAGTCAAAGTAATACATCAGCAGTAGACTACAACATGACCGTTGTACGTCAATTTACTGTGATGACTGTCATTTGGGGCTTTGTTGGTACGCTGGTGGGTGTTTTAATCGCAGCACAATTGATTTGGCCTGCGCTAAACTTTGACACTCCCTGGTTAACTTACTCCCGTCTACGTCCTTTGCACACCAATGCGGTAATCTTCGCTTTTGGTACTAGTGCGTTATTTGCTACTTCTTACTACGTTGTCCAACGAACTTGTCGAACAGCACTATTTGGCGGTAGCTTAGCATCTTTCACCTTTTGGGGTTGGCAAGCAATTATTGTTGCTGCAGCCATTACGCTGCCTTTAGGTTACACGTCCAGTAAAGAATATGCTGAGTTAGAATGGCCAATCGATATTGCCATTGCTGTCGTCTGGGTTAGTTACGCGATCGTTTTCTTCGGTACTCTTATCAAGCGCACAACGTCTCACATCTACGTAGCAAACTGGTTCTTCGGTGGTTTCATTATCACTGTTGCTGTACTTCATATCGGTAACAGCATGGTAATTCCAGTGTCTATGATGAAATCATACTCGATTTACTCTGGCGCAATTGATGCGATGATGCAGTGGTGGTACGGTCACAACGCAGTTGGCTTCCTACTTACTGCTGGTTTCTTAGGTATGATGTACTACTTCGTTCCTAAGCAAGCAGAACGTCCAGTTTACTCTTATCGTTTGTCTATCGTTCACTTCTGGGCACTAGTTTCACTATACATTTGGGCTGGTCCTCACCACTTACACTACACAGCACTTCCTGACTGGGCACAAAGCTTAGGTATGGTAATGTCTATCGTATTATTCTTACCATCTTGGGGTGGTATGATTAACGGTATCATGACGCTATCTGGCGCATGGCACAAACTACGTAACGATCCTATCTTACGTTTCTTAATTGTTTCATTGTCTTTCTACGGTATGTCTACATTCGAAGGCCCAATGATGGCAATCAAGTCAGTTAACGCGTTATCTCACTACACTGACTGGACAATCGGTCACGTTCACTCTGGTGCTTTAGGCTGGGTAGCTATGGTATCAATCGGTGCGATGTACCACTTAATCCCTGTACTTTTCAACCAAGAACGCATGTACAGTATTCGTCTAATCAACATCCACTTCTGGATGCACACAGCGGGTATCGTTTTATACATCGTTGCAATGTGGATCTCAGGTGTAATGCAAGGCTTAATGTGGCGTGCAGTTAACACTGACGGTACGTTAACTTACAGCTTTGTTGAAAGTTTAACAGCATCATACCCATTCTACTTCATGCGCTTCTTAGGCGGTTCATTAGTCGTAGCTGGTTTTGTTATCATGATGTACAACATGTTCAAAACCATAGGTGCTGAAAACGGCAGCCTTAAGAAAGTTGAAGCAGCTTAAGGAGAGTCAGAATGGAAAATAATATAGAAAACAAACATGAGAAAGTTGAAAAACACGTTGGTTGGTTCTTCATCTTCACTATCATGGCGATCAGTATCGGTGGTTTAGTAGAAATTACACCGTTGTTCTTCCAGAAAGAAACAACAACGCCTGTAACTAACCTTCGCCCTTACACTGCACTAGAAATGGAAGGTCGTGATATCTACATCCGTGAAGGTTGTAACGTATGTCACAGTCAAATGATTCGTCCTTTCCGTGCAGAAACTGAACGTTACGGTCATTACTCTGTAGCTGGTGAACACGTATGGGAGCATCCATTCTTATGGGGTTCTAAGCGTACTGGTCCAGACTTAGCTCGTGTTGGCGGTCGTTACTCAGATGACTGGCATCGTGCTCACTTAATTGACCCACGATCCGTTGTGCCTGAGTCAAATATGCCAGCGTTCAAATGGTTGGCTGAGAACAAGCTTGATGGCAAGTTAACAGCTAAAAAGCTTGAAACGTTTAACCTATTGACGCGCAACCGTGGTCACAAAGACGAACAAGGTAACTCAATTCCGCTTTACTCAGCTGAAGATATTGCAAACGCAAAATCAGATGTTGAAGGTAAAACCGAAATGGATGCAATTATTGCCTACCTTCAGTCTTTAGGTCACGCGTTGAAGTAACACTATGGACTACGGAACACTTAGAGGGTTAATCGCCCTCCTTATATTGGCACTTTTTATCATTATTGTGGTTTGGGCATACAGTAAGAAACGCAAAACGTCTTTTGACGACGCTGCGAACTCTATTTTCGAAGAAGACCGCAAGAATGAAGTAAACAAACAGGAGACTAATAATAATGTCTAGCTTCTGGAGTATTTGGATTACCGTTCTTTCACTAGGCACACTAGTAGGTTGTTACCTATTATTGCGCTGGTGTTTGAAAAACTTCGCTGGTGTCCCTGAAGGCGAATCAATGGGACACGAGTTTGATGGTATCGAAGAGTTAAACAATCCACTTCCTAAGTGGTGGAGTACTTTCTTCCTAGTTACTATCATTTGGGGCTTTGGCTACCTACTGCTTTACCCTGGTTTAGGTAACTGGGCAGGCCTTTTAGGCTGGAAAAGTTCCAACCAAGGTATTGTTTCACTTGAAGAATCTAAACAGCTATCTGCTGCAAGCTTAGCGGAAGGTTCTGGTATCTTGAACCAGTACGACCGTGAGGTTCAACAAGCTGACGAGAAATATGGTCCAATCTTTAAAGCACTATCTGCTCGCGACATCGAAGACATCGCTAAAGACGAAGAAGCGCTTAAAATTGGTCAACGTTTATTCTTACAAAACTGTGCACAGTGTCACGGCTCTGATGCTCGTGGTACAACGGGCTTCCCAGACCTAACTGACAACGATTGGTTATACGGCGGCAAGCCAGCAGACATCAAGTACTCGTTAATACACGGTCGTGTTGCACAAGGTATGATGGCTTGGAAATCGGCATTAGGCGGAGAGCAAGGCGTTAAAGAAATGGCTGCTTACGTACTAAGCTTAAGTGGTCGTGAACACAATGCTGAAGACGCAGCAAAAGCAGCGCCTAAGTTTGCAATGTGTGCAGCTTGTCACGGTTCTGAAGGCCAAGGTAGTGTTGCTATGGGTATCCCATTAGGTGCACCAGCACTTAACGACAACATTTGGTTATACGGTGGCTCTCAACGCGCTATCGAAGAAACAATCCGCAACGGTCGCGCAGGTGTAATGCCAGCTTGGTTAGATATTTTAGGCGAAGACAAGATTCACGTAATCAGTGCTTACGTTTACAGCTTATCTAACAAATAAGATTTGACTAGATTATTCTTAAAGAATCAAAGGGCTTGCTAAGAAATTAGCAAGCCCTTTTTTATTGACCTAGACCTTAAATTTTCCAAATATCCATAGTCGTCGAATTGGAAAAACAGTACAATGTTCGCAAATTAAATTTAGCTATTTAAAACGAATGAAAACACCGTGGTACAAAGAGCCTTGGGCTTGGTTAGTCTTTTTCTTACCTTTTTCGGCAGTAGTTGCAGGTATTACTACTCTCATCATCGCGAATACAGATCCTGACGACTTAGTTGTCGGCGATTATTACAAAAAAGGTAAAGCCATTAACTTTCAAGTATCCAAAGTTAAGTTAGCGCAAAAACTAGGAATGAAGTTCGGTTTAAAATTAGTAGACAATGCGCTTGTCATCACACCTACAGGAATTGAAAAACGTTTTCCATTGCTTAAAGTCAACTTTTACCACCCTACTCAAGAAGAGCGTGACTTTGAACTTTCATTGACGCCAGACGGCAGTGGTGATTTCAGACATAATTTCAGTTCACCTGTTTCGGGAAAATGGCGTATTACATTGTCACCATTTGACGACAGTTGGAAAATTCAGCAACAAATCGCACTTCCACAAGCAGATTTTATCGAAATTATCCCGGATCCAGCACAAGCTCAGTAGTAGACGAATAGACAATGTCAGCCTCATGTTTTCACTGTGGTGAACTTATTCCGCCAGGAATAGATTTAACCGTTGTTATCGATGATAAAGCGCAGCCAATGTGCTGTGCTGGATGTGAAGCCGTAGCCCAAACTATCGTTGATAATAAGCTCACCGATTACTATAAATTCCGTACTGAAAATGCACAGAAAGGCATGGATTTAGTGCCAGAGCAACTAGAGCGTAATCAATTACTTGATGACGATAATTTGCAACACGAGTTCACCCATCAAACTGGCGAACATCGCGAAACTATACTTACGGTTGACGGAATAACCTGTGCCGCGTGTGCTTGGCTAATTGAAATGAAATTAGAACAAGTACCGGGTGTGGCTGATATTTCCGTTAATGCGACTACTCAGCGAGCCACAGTAAAATGGGCTAATGACACAATTAAGCTATCTAAAGTTATTGAGTATATTGAACGCCTTGGCTATCACGCACTGCCTTTTAAAGCCAGTGAAAGTGAAGAACTCAATATCAAACAAAGTAAAACTTTCATTAAACGCTTAGGCGTGTCCGGCATCTTGATGATGCAAGTTATGATGATTGCTATCGGCCTATATTTCGGCGCTTTCTCTGATATGGCTGAGCACAACTTAGTTTACTTACGCTACACCAGCTTAGTATTAACCACGCCTATTATTTTTTATGGCGCATTCCCTTTTTATACCGGGGCGATAAGCGCGTTAAAATCTAAACGCTTATCTATGGATGTGCCCGTATCCATCGCCATCTTACTGGCATTTTTTGCTAGTGCTTGGGCGACAGTGATGCAAACAGGTGAAGTATATTTCGAATCTGTTTCCATGTTCACCTTCTTACTGCTTATCGGTAAGTTCCTTGAATTTAGAGCGCGCTCTAGAGCGGCTCAGGTGTCTGCGAACCTTTTAAAACTAATGCCTATGACGGCAACTAAACTGGTGGATGGCATTGAACAATTTGTAACGGCCAAATCACTAGAAATTGACGAACAGTTGATGATTAAGCCTGGCGAAACCGTACCAGCAGACTGTGTGATTGAAAGTGGCGCCAGCCACATTAACGAAGCCATGCTTTCAGGTGAACAACGTCCTGTTGCCAAAGAAACTGGTGATATGATTTACGCAGGCACGATTAATGGCGATGGCAACTTAATTGTTCGCGTCAAGCAACCGGGCAGCGATACGTTCTTAAGCCAACTTATTCGTCTGAGTGAATCTTCACAAGCACACAAACCTAAAATTGCACAGTTGTCAGACAAAATTGCCCAGTATTTTGTCGCCATCATCTTAGTTACAGCGATCGGCACTGCTATTTACTGGCAACAACATATGCCAGAAGAGGCGTTCTGGATTACCTTGTCTGTGCTTGTTGCTACGTGCCCTTGCGCATTATCACTTGCTACACCAACAGCTTTAACTTGTGGTACAACACGTCTCAACCGAGATGGCATCATGATTAAATCAGGCCATGTAATCGAGACAATCCCTGAAATTGATACGTTTGCGTTCGACAAAACAGGCACATTAACGCAAGGTGATTTCCAGCTCGTTAAATTTGAAGCCATACATTCAGGCTATCAGCAAGAAGATATACTGAATTTTGTTGCTGCACTGGAAGCACACTCTCAACACCCATTGGCACAGGCTTTTAGCCAATATAGAAACTACCTAACTTCAGCATTCGATGTCACTGTTCACCCTGGCCTAGGTATTTCAGGCACGATAGAACACGACGGCAAGCAGCTCAGTGTTAAGCTAGGTAAAGCCAGCTGGATGCTTAACGATGATTCTCTATCAGCGCATCTCAATGCCCAGATCGTTGTCGAAATTGACAATGAAACGGTAGCAGCACTTTATTTAGAAGACCAAGCACGCGATGATGCGAAGTCACTGTTGGATTGGTTGGCGAGTCACAGTATACAAAAGCTAATGCTTTCCGGTGATGGCGCTGCAGGCTGTGAAAAAGTTGCCAAAGAGCTTTCACTGGATGAAGTACATTCAAGCCTTACTGCACATGAGAAAATGGCTTTAGTGCAGGAAAAGCAGAAACAACGTACGTTAGCAATGGTTGGCGATGGCGTTAATGATACCCCAGTATTTAGTGCAGCTCACGTTGCTATTGCAATGGGAAGCGGTACCGATGTCGCTAAAAGTGGGGCTGATGTTATTTTGCTAAATAATCAATTATCATCAATACAAGTCCTGTTGAATGTTGCTAAATCAACAAGGCGTATTATTTGGCAAAACTATCTTTGGGCATTTGGCTATAACGCTATTGTATTACCACTAGCAGTAGCTGGATTTATTACCCCGTACATAGCTGTGTTCGGTATGTCTGCAAGTTCCATATTAGTGATTACTAATTCATTAAGACTATTGAAAAAATGAGTGTAATTTACGTTTTAATCCCAATCGCCATTATCCTAACAATAGTGGGCATTTATCTATTTTTCTGGGCTGTGAAAACCGAGCAGTTTAACGACCTAGAAAAAGAAGGATTAAGTATTTTGTTCGACGATAATAAGTCGGAGAACGAAAAGTCCGAGCAAGAAGGTAGCGTTCAAGAAAACCAACTTAAGGGTAATTCACCTGCAACTAAAAGCAAAGACGAAAGCTAAATAACTAATGACCATTGATTACCTTTCGGCATTTATCATTGGTTTATTGGGGGCAGGACACTGTATTGCTATGTGTGGTGGTGTATCTGGCATGTTGCTTTCCGCGTTACCTCAGCGATCACAACACGCCAAATGGCCGCTAATCCTTGGTTACAACATTGGGCGAATAGCTTCCTATAGCTTAATCGGTGCCATTGTCAGTTTTAGTAGTTCCCTAGCAGCTAAAACGGCAGGCGTACCACTAAATGGCCTGAGATTAGTATCAGGTATTTTCCTGATTTTACTCGGACTATACCTAGGCCAATGGTTATTTTTGCTCACCAAAGTAGAACAAGCTGGTAAGCTCCTATGGCGTCATATCGCTCCGCTTGCCAATCATGCGCTACCTGTTGATTCAGTCAAAAAAGCGGTAATGCTAGGTGCAATTTGGGGTTGGTTACCCTGCGGTTTGGTTTATTCTACGCTTACTTGGTCACTTGCTAGTGGCAACGCGTTGGATGGTGCTTTGATAATGGCTGCATTTGGTCTCGGCACCCTGCCCGCTTTAATATCCTTGTCTGTTGGTGTCTTTTCAGTAAAAAAACTACTTCAGTCCATCATATTTCGTAAATCCATGGCATTCTTGGTAATTATATATGGTATTTACACGGTCTTAGTTGCCTACCAAGCCATGTTTTAATATCATTGGACTGTTTCAAAAATATAGAACTAAGGTGATAGTTCATGTCAAACGCATGCTCTGGAAGAGGCCATATTCATTGTCAAAACTGTAGTATTAGTGAATTGTGTTTACCTTTTTCATTAAACGAGCAAGAACTTGATACCCTAGACAATATTATTGACCGCAAACGCCCAATTCGAAAAGGCGAGCAAATTTTCCAAGACGGTGAAGCCCTTCACTCGTTATTTGCCATTCGTTCAGGAACATTCAAAACGTTTACCATCGATTCAAACGGTGAAGAGCAAATCACAGGATTTCATCTAGCTGGCGACCTGCTAGGTTTCGATGCATTAGCTAATAGTGAACACCAAAGTTTTGCCCAAGCTCTTGAAACAGCGATGGTATGTGAAATTCCATACAACACACTTGACGAACTCTCTGATTCTATGCCAGCACTAAAACGTCAAGTGTTGCGCTTAATGAGTAATGAAATTCGCACAGACCAAGAAATGCTTTCCTTGCTTAACCGTAAGAATGCAGAACAGCGCTTAGCGACATTTTTGTCAACGCTAAGCTCGCGCTACAAAGCACGTGGCTTATCACCAAGTGAATTCAGACTTACTATGACTCGCGGCGATATTGGCAACTATATTGGTCTTACTGTTGAAACGATTAGCCGGTCGCTTAACCGCTTCCACAAAGAAGGTGTTATCACGGTAGATGGTAAATTAATTACCATCAACAACCTTGAACAACTGAATAAAATAGCGCTTTTATAAACGTTCATCGGCACTATTATTAATACATAAAAAAGGCAAAACAGAAGTTTTGCCTTTTTTATTGCTCTTCACTTTTCCTACCCCGTAACTCAACCTCACTTTCCTTCTCATGACACTCAAGCTATGCTTTATAGCAATGGAATGAACTATTTATTTTATTTACTCTAAGATGAATACCATCGGATTTGTTGATTTAAAACAAATAATTATTTAGCGTAAATGGCACAGCGATAGAGTCACCCGATACGAGAAGAGGTCGATATGGAAGCTTACAAAAATATTTTGGTTGTCGTAGATCCTTCAACTGATGAACAAAAAGCACTCAGTCGAGCAATCGAGTTTGCTTCAAAAACCACCACAAAGATTACAGCGTTTTTGAGTATTTACGACTTCTCCTACGAAATGACCACCATGCTTTCTAGCGACGAGCGCGAAGCCATGCGTCAAACAGTTATTAATGACAGAAAGGTATGGATTGAAGACCGTATTAAAGCGATTGGCGCCAGCGTTGAAGATATCGATATCAAGGTCATTTGGCACAATAGACCATTCGAGGCCGTTATTGACCAAGTAATAGATCATGGTTTTGATGTGGTATTCAAGGGTACACATGAGCACGATAAATTAAAGTCAGTGATCTTCACCCCAACTGACTGGCACTTGTTACGTAAGTGTCCTTGCCCACTTCTATTAGTTAAAGATCATTCTTGGCCTGCCAATGGCAACATTTTAGCAGCGATCAATGTCGGAAGTGATGAAGACGAGCACCAGTCACTCAATAAAATCATCACTGAAGAAGCTAAACATTTAGCAGACATTATCAGTGCAAATGTTAATTTAGTGAACTCTTTCCCCGGCACACCCGTCAATATTGCAATAGAAATCCCTGAGTTCGACGCTAGCCAATACAACGATACAATGTTTCAGCACCATAAGGATGCTATGGCTAAGCATGCTGATACTTATGGTATCGATAGAGAGCGAACATTTGTTAAAGAAGGTTTGCCGGAAGATGTGATCGAAAGCTTGTCACAAGAACTAGACGCCGAGCTTGTAATACTTGGCACCATTGGTCGTACAGGATTATCCGCAGCTTTGATTGGTAATAC
>JAKVCY010000055.1 GCA_022448425.1 Thalassotalea sp.
TCTTGTTTCGCGGTAGGTAAAGATATTGCGCTATACATATCGCCCTGCTTCGAGATTAACGATAGATCAACAAGCTTTTCGAGCGCATCTGATATTTCAAAATCTAGATCGCATTGATAATTTTCTTTAAACCATAGCTCAACTTGTTGATCAATTTGTTCTACCGTTTGTTCATTTGGATTCTTCAACAAGAAGGTATAGGCCAAAATAGCTTCTTTAAAGTCTTCTTCTGCAGCGTCTATTAAGGTATGAAAAACACCAGCGTTGTTGTCTAAATTTTTGAAATATAGGTTGTCAGATAAGGCTTTCATAAACTTAATTTTACGATTCTTAAACTTGCTCCATTCTTTAAAAACAAAGCTGCCAAATACACCTAAGCCAATACCAAGCGAAATAACGTGTTGGCGTGTCATTTCCACTTCATCACTACGAAAACCAAGCCAAAAAGCAAACAGAGTTACCAATAGAACAAGTGATGCGCCTAGTTTAGTAACTAATACCACAGCTCCGCCGACGGCAGCAGATGTACCAATAATAACTTTATCTATTTTGCGCATTCGCACTTCGCTGTTTGGGAACAGCATTTCTAAATCTGCTTTAGGAACGTTCTGGAAAAGTTTTACAATGGTAGAACCGGGTTCAAAGCCCAGAGGCACTTTCTGCTTTTGTTCGAAATGAACTTTGTCTTTAAAAGTAATAAATACTGCGACGCGATCGTAGTTGGTAAATTGAATGGTTTGCTTGCGTAGCCCCCACAGAGTGGAAAGCGTCTCTTTTAGCTGAGATTCGCCCCGACGATAAAATACCACTTGCTCAAAGTCATCAAATTCAACCTCGAGTCGCACTTTAAATAATGACTCTTCAGTTAATGCGTCTTGTAGGTCTTGCTCGGTAACACGTTCAAAATTGGCAGCATTGAGGAGCTTGGCGAAATTGTCGGCAAAGCGCTCTTGGCTTTCTGCTTTTTGTGTTTTGCTAATAGATGTTAGCTGTCGTGTATCGCTATTAGGATCGAAAGGAGCGTAATCGTTTTTAAGCGCTTCTAGTGTTGCATGGTATTTGAAATGAATAAGACTAGCGAGGATCTCACAGAATTGCTGGAACGCTTTCTTATCAGAATGCTCAGAAAGTTCATCTGAGCACATATTAATAATATCTTGTTTTCTGAAGGGGATAAAACGGTCGGCACTCATATCTTATTGTTTTTATAAATACTAAAGTTATGAGTGTAGGGGAAAGTTCGCTAAGAAGGAACTTTCCCCATTGATGAAGGCGTTACATTCGCCTGAATTTTTGAGCTTACTCGGCTTCAGCAGTATCGACTACTTCATCATCAGCAAACCAGTTGCATATAACTTGGTTGGCTTGATCAAAGCCAGTGCGTTTTAACGACGAGAACGATTGCACTTTAATATTGCCGTTAAGTGATGCGAGCGTTTTTTTCACTTTCAGCACTTCTGCTGACGCTTTACCTTGCGATAATTTATCTGACTTGGTCAGTAAACAAAGAACAGGTAAGTCGCTATCAACTGCCCACTCGATAAGGTCACGGTCAAGGTCTTTCAGTGGGTGACGAATGTCCATAAGTACTACTAAACCTTGCAAACATTCACGCTTTTCTAAATATTCGCCCAGCGCTTTCTGCCACTTCTTTTTCATTTCGAGTGGTACTTTGGCAAAACCATAACCAGGCAAATCAATTAGGCGCTTGTTTTCTGCAATTTCAAATACGTTGATCAATTGCGTACGGCCTGGCGTTTTACTGGTACGTGCTAAACTTTTTTGGCGGGTCAACGTATTTAACGCACTAGACTTACCGGCGTTAGAGCGTCCAGCAAAAGCAACTTCTACGCCTGTATCGTCTGGTAGGCGACGGATATCAGGGGCACTGATGGTGAATTTTGCTTGGTTTAAATTAATAACTTGCTCGGACACGTTGAATTTCCTCAGATTGATGTTCGGCTATTATAGCGTTTTTTCGAGGGGGCCTGACAAGTTAGTGATTAAATAACCTGAATTTTTATAGGTTTTTATGCGCTAGGCTGTTACACAAAGCAAATATTCGTGTAAAATGTCGCGATTATTCTAACAACCAAATTTAGAGTGTGAAAAGCAGCTTGCTTTTTACATAGATATAAAAGCAAAAAATAAAGCAGAGAGCATTCGATGAAAAAAGTTATCGTATCACTTGTTTTGGGCTTAGGTATGCTAGCAACAGCAAACGCTCAAGGCGATGCAGAAGCTGGTAAAGCGAAAGCGGCAACATGTGCGGCATGTCACGGTGCAACAGGTCACAGTGCTGTTGATACTTACCCTAACCTAGCTGGCCAACACGCAGAATACATTGTTAAGCAATTAAAAGCGTTTAAAGATGGCTCCACTCGTAGCGATGCGGTAATGGCACCAATGGCAGCAGGTTTATCAGAGCAAGACATGCTAGATTTAGGTGCTTACTTTGCTAGTCAGCCGATTTCACCAAGTGAAGGCGGTGCGGCAGTTGGTGGTGAAACTGCAGCAGTAGCAGCTCCAGCGGCAATTGTTGGTGATGCAGCAGCTGGTAAATACTTATACGAAAATGGTGACGAAGCTCGCGCAATTGGTGCATGTATCGGTTGTCACGGCAAAGAAGGTGCAAGCGACGTATTAATTTACCCTAATCTTGCTAAACAGCACCCTGAATACATCGAAAAGCAATTAACACAGTTTAAAGAAGGCACTCGTGACAACAACTACGCAATGTCTTCATTTGCTGGTCAGTTAACTGAACAAGAAATTGCTGATTTAGGCGCGTACTTAAAAGATCCTTCAGCAGTGGCTAACGTTGTTGCTAAGAAAACAAAAGCGGTTGCAGTGGTAACTGGCGATATCGAATTAGGCAAAGCTAAGTCTGCTACTTGTGTTGCGTGTCACGCTGCAGACGGCAACTCAACAATTGCGATGTACCCGAAAATTGCTGGTCAGCATGAAAGCTACATCTACAAGCAGTTAGTAGAGTTCAAGTCAGGTGCTCGCAATAACGCAGTAATGGCGGGTATGGTTGCCGCACTTTCTGATGAAGACATGAAAAACTTATCTGCTTACTTCGCTAGCCAAACAACATCTAAAGTTGCTAAGCCTGAAAAAGTGAACGAAGCTGGTCGCAAGCTATACTTCGGCGGTGACTCAGAGCGCGGTATTACAGCATGTGCAGCTTGTCACAGTCCGTCAGGTGAAGGTATGCAAGCAGCGAAATTCCCTGCACTTGTTAACCAGCACAGTGAATACATTAAGATTCAGTTAGAACAATTCCGCTCAGGTGTTCGTGCAAACGATATGAACGGCATGATGCAAAACATCGCAGTTAAATTAACTGACGAAGACATCGCTAACTTAACTGAGTTCCTTAAGTCACTATAAGTGAACTAAGACTTTTCAAGAAAGGAGGCTTTAAGCCTCCTTTTTTATTGCCTGAATTTAATGTGTGAAAAAATCGACCAAATGTAATTAATTGCTGATTTTTCATACGTATCTTTGGCATTAGGCCTTCTCTTCTCATACACTTAGTAAAAACATGATTAAATCTACGTATGAGCATTTTCACGGAAAGTTCGGGACAGGTGCTTGCTTGTCCTCGATGTGACACGCTTGCCTATGCACCTCGGGTTAAAGAGGGCCAAAAAGTACTTTGTCATTGCTGTGGCAGCAAGATTATGGCGTTCAAGAAGAACTCCATAGAGCGCACACTTGCGCTTACTGTTGCTGGCCTAATTGTCGCTTTACCAGCGATTTTTATGCCTATTATTGGCGTTGGGTTTGTTGGCTTTTATCATCAAGCGTCGTTATTCGACAGTATTCTGGAACTTTTTGATCGCGGCTATTTGTTGATTGCCTTGGCGGTTTTCCTGTTTACCGCGGCTATTCCATTGATTAAGTTGTCAGGTGCTTTTTATCTTACCTGGTCAATTAAACGCAAACGCCCCAAGCCCGCGTTAATGAAATTTTTCCGCTCATATCATCATCTAGACAGTTGGGCCATGTTGCATGTGTTTGTCTTAGGTGTTGTTGTTTCTATGTACAAGCTCGTTGATATTGCTGACTTATCTATCGGATATGGCTTTACTGCATTCGTATTTTTGCAGCTATGTTCAACCTTGGTGACTGTGACATTAGATCATCATTATATCTGGCACTATTTGGAGCGGCATGTCGATGAGTAGAACAGCTCGATCGTCAGGGTTAAGCATTTGTCCGCGATGCCATAAGCTGAATCCGGCTGTGTCAGGGCGTCATCGTTGTAGCCGCTGTCATGCGTATTTCTATCAACGTAAACCCAGAAGTATCGAATACACAATTGCGTGGACGATCGCAGCACTGGTGATGTTTATCCCAGCTAACATGCTACCTATTATGGTCGTGACAACACTCGGCGAAACAGAAGCATCAACGATTTTGGAAGGCATTGCCAAATTTATCACCTTGGGTATGTACCCTGTTGCTGTCATTGTGTTTATTGCTAGCTTTATCGTGCCTTTAGCGAAAATTTTGGGGCTAGTGATTCTCGTGATGGGAGTTCGAGGAGGTGAAGGATTAAAATCGAAACAGCGCACTCGTCTCTATTTTCTCGTTGAATTTTTAGGGCCGTGGTCGATGTTAGATGTCTTTGTTGTCACCTTGATGGCAGCGGTCGTGAAACTTGGTTTTTTAACGTCTATTGAAGCTGGTACAGGTATTACGTATTTTACCCTTATGGTGATATTTACCATGTTTGCTGCAGAGAGCTTCGATCCCCGTTTACTTTGGGATAATAAATACAGGATACCGAATCGGAATGAGTGAAGTACAAGCCAATAAAGAGTCTATGCTACACATTGTTGAGCGAGAAGGAGTTTCGGCTGTTTGGCTAGTACCTCTGATAGCCCTTATTTTTGGTGGATGGTTGTTGGCGAAAGCTATTGCCGAGCGCGGTGTATTTATTACCATTGAATTGGACAATGCAAACGGTATTGTTGTTGGTAAAACTGAAGTTAGATACCGCGGTTTAACAGTGGGCATGGTCAAAGATGTAGACGTCGCTGAAGACCTTCAAGGTGTTATTGTTGAAGTTGAAATGATAGCTGAGTCTGAAGATTATATTTCAGATAAAACTAAATTTTGGTATGTCACTGCAGATGTATCTCTCAGTGGTATCGAAGGTTTAGATACATTGTTATCAGGTAGCTATATCAACATGGTGCCTGACTTTGAAAGTGAAGGTAACCCCAAACGACACTTTATTGGGCTTGATGAAGAACCACCGCTAGATATTCACATTGAAGGCTTACATATCGAGTTGACCACTAATACGCTTGGTTCTATTGCAAAGAACTCTCCTGTATTGTTTAAGCAGATGGAGGTTGGTTTTGTTTCTGGCTACATATACGACGAAGCAAAAGACCTTATGCGAATTAAAGTGTTCGTAAAGCCTGAACACGCCCATTTGGTAAAAGAAAATAGCCGCTTCTGGAACGCCAGTGGTTTTAATATCAATGGCTCGCTAACCTCCGGTGTACAAATTCAAACCGGCTCGATTAGCAGCATAGTCTCTGGTGGCATTGCGTTTGATACGTCTAGTTTTGAGACAGAACGAGCACCAGCAAAAAACGGCAAAGAATATAAGTTGTTTGAGAATTTTCAAGCTGCTGAAATGGGTCACAACATCACGCTTGACCTTGCTTGGGACGCCGACCTTGATGTAGGTGCACCGATTGTTTATCAGGGGATTACTGTCGGTAAGTTAGAGAGTTTTATTGATATTAATTCTGATACTCATCAGATACAGGCAATAGCCAACATTAATCCAAGAGTTAAACCCTACCTAACATCTGCTACTGAGTTTTTCGTTGAGGCACCTACTCTTGATTTAGGCGGTGTCACGAATATGCATCGACTGCTTACCGGAGCTCAAATTGGTGTTCGTCCGTCACCAGACGGAGAGCCAACAGATAGGTTTACAGTATATAGTCAAAAGCCAGCTTACAAGTATTCTGAGCCTGGGCTTCACCTGGTGTTAACGACTGAAAATATTCGTTCACTGCATGCTGGCATTGGTGTTTATTTCCAGCAACAGCAAGTGGGTACAGTACAAGCTATTGAAAATACAGGCCCCAATAGATTTCTTGTGCATATCTTTATTGAACCTGAATACCAGGGTTATGTGAGCAGTGATAGCCGATTTTGGAACGCCAGTGGTTTTCGTTTCACAGGTGGCCTAAGAGGTTTTGCCTTACAAGCTCAGTCTGTGCAAGCGGTATTTAAAGGCGGCATTGCGTTTGACAAAGGTATAGGTGAAAACACTGGAAAGGCGACTAATGGTGATCGGTTTGCGCTCTATCAGCATCAGCACGCTGCCAAACAGCGTTCAAGCTTTGAGTTGGTGATGTCATCTGCACAGCATGTTCGAAAAGGCACACGCATCATTTATCGCGGTGAAACCATTGGTAGTATTCATGCGATTACTCATAAAGATGGACGAGCACACTTAACCGCAGGGGTTAAGCCTGAATTCGATTTTGTGCTCAATGGTGGTAGTCAATTTTGGCTGGTAAAAGCTGATTTATCGCTAGCTGGTTTAACTGATACTGAAGCCTTGTTTGGCGGTCCTTACTTTGCGGTAAATGCGGGGCAAGGAGCTCCACAAGGACAGTTCATTGCCACTAGCACGCCGCCTGCACGCAACTTAAATAGCCGAGGCTTGCAACTAGCATTGCAGGCTGAACATGGGAGAGCAGCTAACCCTGGAAGTGCGGTAAGTTATCGTGGCATCAATATCGGCCAAGTAGATAATGTCGCGTTGAGTGATGATCGAGAGCAAGTGCTGTTCAATATTACGATAGACGAGGAACATCAAGGCATTGTAAAACAGACAAGTCGCTTCTATGCAGCAAGTGGAGTTACGGTTGATGGCGGCCTCTCTAACTTTGCTATCAAAACCGAATCTGTGGATGCCCTGCTTACTGGCGGAATATCACTTTACAATCCACCAGCTTACAACTCTTCAGAAAATGAAACATCGGCGGCGGCAGAAAAGCTCGATGCATCAGAGGCTTTTGTAGGTGAAGGTAGTGTATTTTCGCTATACGAAAATGCTATTCATGCCGAAAATGCAGGTCTTGCTATTCAGATTCGTTTTAATGAAACCGATGGTTTACGACAAGGTATGTTGTTGAAATATCAGGGGCAAAAACTTGGACATATTGAACGACTTACTTTTGATGAACAACGTCACGGGATGACTGCCCACGCCTTGCTAAACGACTTTGGCAAGCGCTTCGCTCAACAAGGGACGAAATTTTGGTTAGTGCAGCCGTCTATCGGCTTGGTGGATAATCGTCATATAGGTGAATTGCTAACAGGTGGCTATGTTGGTGTGATGCCAAGTGATGTCAGTCATTTAAGCTATAAAAATAAAGGCCAGAAAAATATCAGCACAGGCGAGTTACACTCCCAGTTTATCGCAGAAGATATTCCACCAGTGCTTGAACAATTACCCTATGGCTTAAATCTTAGTCTTGCTACTGCTAAATTAGGTTCTGTACGCGTGGGTAACCCTGTGCTCTATCGACAAGTACCTGTAGGCAAAGTTATCGGTGTTGGATTGTCCGAGCAAGCAGACAAAGTGGAAGTATTTATCAACATTGCCGAGCAGCATGCGCATTTAGTTTCATCAAGCAGTAAATTCTGGAATACCAGCGGCGTTGAAATTGACGCGGGATTGTTCTCTGGCGTGCAAATATCAAGTGAGTCTATTGAGAGCTTGCTAGCGGGTGGAATTGCGTTTGCAACGCCTGAAGTTGCTGAGATTGAGGAAGCTCAGCAAGGTTCACGCTTCACTCTTCATGAAAAGGCGGATAAAGATTGGCTTTCATGGTCGCCTCGATTGGCGCCCAAAAAAGACTAGCGGTGCAGTATAGCAAAGTTATTTAGTTAGCTAGTTTGACTAAATAACCTCACTACCATTCGCCTTTATCTGCTTTTATTGGGCTAACCTTATTGAGCTTCTTCGACAATCACTTTAAGTGAGCTGACTGCACTTTCATAGTTTTGTGCCTGCGTAATAGCCGTCACTACAGCAATGCTATCTACTCCAGTATTTGCAACTCTCTCAGCGGTGTCTAAGTTAATACCGCCTATTGCTACCACAGGAATATCGCCGGCGAGTGCCAGCATATGTGCAAGGTTTTCAACGCCCTGAATCTGACCTGTCATATCTTTAGTTTGCGTCGGAAATATCGCACCGATTGCAAGGTAGCTAGGCTGTATCTGTTTCGCCAACAAAAACTCATAGCAGCCGTGTGTGCTAATGCCCAAACGAATACCCGCATCTGCAATTGCACTTAAGTCAGCTGCTGCTAGATCTTCCTGACCCAAATGTACACCGTAGGCATTATATTTAATCGCTAGCTGCCAATAATCGTTTATAAATAAGCGCGTTTGAGTGTTTCGAGCCAATTCGATAGCGCGTGCGATGTAGTCTTCGAGCGCATTTCCTTCAAGGTGTTTTACTCTCAACTGAATAATGTTTAATCCAAGCGGCAATAGTTTTTCCAACCATTCAATTGAGTCGACAACGGGGTAAAGGCCAAGCTTCTCACCACCTAGTTCTAGAGACTGAAAACTCAGTTGATTTACCCTGCTATTCGCCCATTGATGTGCTAGATGTGGTGAGCAAATTGTAGGGAAGATTTCTGGTTTTGTTGGAAACTCGGTGACTTCGAATGAGCCGTAATATTGAATGCGTCCTTCGTTAGCTTTTAATCCTTGATACATAAAAGCTTTTGCGAACGTAATGGCATCGCGCAGCAAGTATCCTCTACTTAGTAATGCTGTAATGCTAGAGGCGTAGCAGCACCCACCGCCATGAGAGTAGTCGGTAAACACTTTATCTGTTTTGACGGCAAACTTTTGTGGTGAAGCTTCGCTAGCGTCAAATTGGTAGGCATAATCGATACATTCGTCATCATCGGTATGGCCACCTTTGATGATAATGCGATTTACCTGCATCTGATGAAACTTAACTGCGATGTCATCAACCGCTGCTAAATAAATCCCCGTTAGCTTTTCAGCTTCTGACATGTTGGGCGTTACAACATCGACTGCTACAAACAAGGCGAGTAATGCATCTTTGGTGACTTCTGCAATTGCCCCGCCCGCGCTAGCGGCAGCAACAGGATCGTACACGACAATCAGTGTTTCATTATCATTTTTAAGCGTATCAATTTTCTCAATAAGCCAATAGATTTGCTCATCATTGGCGAGCATACCTATTTTTAGTGCATCGGGGACTTTATCCTCAACAAGCGCTTGAAACTGTTTTTCGAGCAAATCAATAGGAATGGGATTAACCGACACTAGTTCTTCTGCGTTTTGCACTGTGTTTGCGGTAATAAGGGCGCAGCTCTCAACCCCAAAACATTGCAGTGTTTTGATATCAGCACTTATGCCAGCGCCGCCAGATGGATCGTGTCCTGAAATGCTCCAAACAATTGGTTTATGTTTTCTCATAAAAGTTGTTAATGCCCTATTGTGATCTTTGTTTAACTAAGTTGTTTGATGCCAAAAAGGTGTATCGAGTGTTGGTGTGCTAGGTTGCGCCGTTTGTCGCTCAGGCATTAAGCCCGCTGAGCGAGAGAGTTCACCGCTTTCAACCGCATATGCAAATGCTCGAGCCATGGTCACGGGATCGCTGGCAAGCGCTACCGCACTGTTAAGTAGCACACCGTCATACCCCAATTCCAAAGCCTGGCAGGCATCAGAAGGCTTACCAATGCCAGCGTCAATAATGAGCGTCGCTTTTGGTAATCTTTCGCGGATGGTAGTGAGGTTGTACGGGTTTAGCAAGCCTTTACCGGTGCCTATGGGAGATGCCCATGGCATTATTACTTGGCAACCTAGGTCATACAGTCGCTGGCACAATACAAGATCATCTGTGCAATAAGGTAAAACTTGAAAGCCATCGGCGATTAAGTGCTTGCAAGCATCGAGCAGTTCAATGGGATCAGGTTGTAAGTTGTAATCATCGCCAATCACTTCTAATTTTACCCATGGTGTGCCGAAAAGCTCACGCGACATTTGAGCTAGGGTGTAGGCCTCATCTGCGGTTTTACAGCCAGCGGTATTCGGTAGTAACTTAATCTCATGTTCACTTGCCAGTGATTGAATATATTGCCAAATAGCTTGACCGCCGCCTTGTTCATTCTCCAGCCCGCTTCCTTGCTTACTTCCTAAAATGGGCGATTGACGTTTTAGCGATAGTGTCACCACTTTAGCCTTAGATGCTATCACCGATGCCTTCATAATCTCAGGGCTTGGATACAGTGCACTACCAATGAGTAATCGGCTGTCCAGTTCACTGCCATAAATATTGAGTGACATGGTTTAGCCTCCTTGAATTGGTGAGAAAATATCAACAATATCGCCAGAAGACAGCTGGTGGTTGGCATATTGCGTTTGTGGTACAAAGTTTTGGTTTACAGCCAAGGCGAAGACCGTTGGCTTCGATTCATGTTCAAAATAGCGAGAGAGAGCTTCGCTTAGCGTGATCTGTTCGTAAAATTTGTATGTTTGTTCGTTAATAGAAATCGTGATCATACATCTTGCCCCTCATGGGAATGGGTTATTTGCTGTGCAAAGCTTTTACTTATCGGGCACATCTTCTTGGCTTGGAAGGCTCTATTGGGTTGTATGGTTCTGTTGGGGGTTAAGGAGCAGTTGTCTTTAAGCAAAGTGTCGCTTTGATGCGAGTTACTGGTTAGCGCGGGTGACCAGTAGGTTTCAATCGCGCTTAACGCGGATTGCAGAACAACTGGTGCGAGTAAGTAACCATGACGATATAGGCCATTAATTTGCATGAGTTTATCTCTAACGACTATCTTAGGCTCGTTATCAGCAAACGCTGGACGACAATGGCTAAGTTGCTTAATAACCTGCGCTTCAGCAAAACCTGAGTGCAGGCTGTAAATCGCTGAAAGCAACTCTAGCGATGAGCGAACCGTCACTGGTGACATATCACTGCTTTCAATTTCGGTAGCACCAATGACGTAATGACCCTTTCGACTTTTGGGTGCAAGATAGAGGTTGTACCTTGGGTGCATCAACCGAACTGGCTGCTCTATATCGACCTCTGGTGCGAAAAGGTGTAATACTTCGCCACGTACGCCGCGTAAATCAGTTAGCATTGAGATATCTTGTTCACGAGCTTCGTCGCTATCGCAAAAGACTGGGCTAGCACCAACACCTCGGCAATCTATAACATAATCAAAGTGCTCTCTGCGTTCTGTGATAACCGTTTGATGTTCAATGGCAACGACATTTGTTTTCTCTCGCCACTCTACATTAAGCTTTTCGAGTTCAATGGCTAAAGCTGTTAGCAATTGATGATTATCAATGACCCCTTCCGATTCAATGAAAGCAGCGCGCTCGAACCTACCTGACAACGCTGGCGCTAATGATTGCAATTGCGCGCTATCCAGGTGCGTTAAATTTGCATCAGGAAAATGTTGCGAAATATGCTGGCAAAAACGCTGATAGTCCCCCCAATCCTGCGCATGGCTAACGCAAATTGAGCCCTGACTATAGAGTTCTACAGGGCTTTCTAACTCGGCGACTAGCTGCTTCCATAGCGGCATTGCTGCTTGGCCAGCGCGGACTATGTCTCGGCTACAACTTAGAGATTCACCAAACGGAGTAAGCAAGCCAGCAGCGGTGTATGCAGCACTGTCTTGCCCTGATTTGCTGTCTTTATCGAATAAGCAGATACGTTGTCCTTGCTTGGCGAGCTGCCAAGCAAGTAAACGCCCTACTAATCCGGCACCGACAATTGCAATAGTTGTCATTGCGCCAAGTCCTTTTATTTCGCTTGATGATAGATTTCGCTGCCACTGGCTTTGAACTCGGCAGATTTTTCCGCCATGCCTTGCTCTAGCGCTTCATGGCCAACGGTGATGGTTTCATCAACTAACTTAATGGAAATAGCGGCTTCACTTTCTAGTTTGGCAGCATAATCACGCACGTCTTGAGTGATTTTCATCGAGCAGAATTTAGGTCCACACATCGAACAGAAATGAGCAATTTTTCCAGACTCTTGCGGTAATGTTTCATCGTGATATTCACGTGCTCTCTCTGGATCTAAACTGAGATTAAATTGGTCGTGCCATCTAAATTCAAAACGTGCCTTTGATAGGGCGTTGTCGCGAATTTGTGCCCCTGGATGACCTTTCGCTAAATCTCCTGCATGGGCAGCAATTTTGTAGGTGATAAGACCTTCTTTGACATCTTCTTTATTGGGTAGACCTAGGTGCTCTTTCGGGGTTACGTAGCAGAGCATGGCACAACCGTACCAACCGATGTTTGCTGCCCCGATACCAGAAGTAATATGATCATAACCTGGAGCAATATCAGTTGTTAGTGGACCTAACGTGTAAAACGGCGCTTCATGGCAATGTTTTAGCTGTTCTTCCATGTTGGCTTTAACCATATGCAGTGGTACATGACCAGGGCCTTCGATCATTACTTGTACATCGTGTTTCCACGCGATTTTTGTCAGTTCACCTAAGGTGTGTAGTTCGCTAAATTGTGCTTCGTCATTAGCGTCAGCGATTGAACCAGGACGTAAGCCATCCCCCAATGAAAACGCGACGTCGTAACGCTTACAGATTTCACAAATATCTTCAAAGTGGGTGTATAGGAAATTTTCTTTGTGGTGTGATAAACACCATTTTGCCATGATTGAGCCACCGCGAGACACAATGCCCGTTACACGCTTGGCTGTCATTGGCACGTAACGCAGCAAGACACCAGCATGAATCGTAAAGTAATCAACGCCCTGTTCAGCTTGTTCGATAAGTGTATCGCGGAATACTTCCCAAGAGAGATCTTCAGCAACCCCATTAACTTTCTCGAGCGCTTGGTAAATAGGTACGGTACCGATTGGCACTGGCGAATTGCGGATGATCCACTCTCTTGTCTCATGAATGTAGCGACCTGTAGATAGGTCCATCACGGTGTCGGCGCCCCATTTCGTTGCCCACACTAACTTTTCAACTTCCTCTTCAATCGATGACGTAACAGCAGAGTTGCCGATATTTGCATTCACTTTAATCAAGAAATTGCGACCAATGATCATTGGCTCAGATTCAGGATGATTAATATTGTTAGGAATAATCGCCCTACCCGCTGCAACTTCCTGACGTACAAATTCAGGCGTGATTTCTTCAGGCATATCGCTTGACCCAACGATAGCACCAAAGCTCTCACCACTGTGTTGCTGAGCCAGAATTTCATCTTTCATTTCGGCACGTTTGGTGTTTTCACGAATCGCGATGTACTCCATTTCTGGTGTAATAATGCCTTGGCGAGCGTAGTGTAGTTGCGTTACGTTTTGTCCTGCTTTTGCACGGCGTACTTTAGGTAAGTTGTCGAAGCGGATGTGATCTAAACCATCATCTGCCAATCGCTGCTGGCTGTATCCAGAAGTCGCGCCATCGAGCTGTTCTGTGTCATTGCGTTGTGCAATCCAATCAGCTCTTTGTTTAGGTAAACCTTGATGAACATCAATGGTGACCTCAGGATCAGTATAAACGCCAGAGCTGTCGTAAACTCTGACTGGTTCGTTCGGTTCAAATATTGGATTTTGCTCGGTACCACCGACGAATGTATCGCTAACTGTGATCTCACGCATCGCCACTTGGATGTCGTGCAGTTTACCCGGTACGTATATTTTGTTTGAGTTTGGGTAGCTTTGCCCAGAAACGTTGTTGATAAAAGCTTGCGCTTGTTCGCGGCGCTCGCGTCGAGATAATGAACTCATGGTCTCTCACCTGTTGATAGTTACAAATAGGCGGAGCTCTAAGGTGTGATAACAGGGCGAGCAGGCACAGGGGTGCTGCTTCGCACTTGTTCCCTTCGCAGCAATTACGCTGATCAGGTTCTACGGATCCCGCTTACGCGATCTCAGCCTTTAGGCACTCCGACAAGTTCTCGTGCTTTTGACGTGGTTTAACTACTAACAGCGTCACAAAAGCACGAATGCGATTCTACAGTATCGGCAAATGAGTGCAAGTGTGGTAAAACACCTGCCATAAAAATATCTAAAAAAGAGATTTCTTAATGAATATCACGAATATGAGAACGTGGTCATTGATGAGCGTAAGACATGCAACGCAAGCGCTTCTATTGGGGCTATTGCTGTTGGGGAACCTTTTCGCTCAACCTGCACAGGCAGAAAGTAATATCTCTGCTGAGGAGCAAAGTCGTCTGCGTGGCAGCGTAACGCTCGAGCGCGCTTGGTGGGACCTTGTGCACTATGAGTTGCATGTCGCTGTTGATATCGAAGCTAAACGCTTTACTGGTAAAAATACGGTAAGTTACCGAGTGCTTTCAGAGAGCAAAGACTTTCAAATAGAGTTGCAAGCGCCAATGAAGATAGTGAGTGCTTCACAAAATGGCCAAACGCTAGCGACTACATCACGCGGCTACAGTCACTTTATTTCGCTTGCTACAGAGCAGGTAATCGGTGGGGAATACCAGATCACTATTGAGTTTGAAGGACAACCCCATATTGCTAAGAATGCGCCATGGGATGGCGGTGTTACTTGGGCTGAAGATAGTTCCGGTATGCCATTTGTAGCGACCGCAAACCAAGGAATTGGCAGCAGCATTTGGTGGCCGAATAAAGATCATGGCTACGATGAACCTGACCGCGGTATCGATATGTTTATTGAAGTGCCGCAACCGCTAGTGGATGTTTCTAATGGTCGCTTGGTGAATATTGAAGAGAACGAGCAACGCGGTACACGCACTTATCACTGGCAGGTAAAAAGCCCAATTAACAACTATGGCGTGAATATCAATATTGCTGACTACGTGAATTTTTCTGAACAATATCAAGGCGAAGCTGGCACCCTAGATATGGATTATTACATACTGAGAGAGAACGAAGAAAAGGCACGTGTTCAGTTCAAAGATGCCGTAAGAGCTATGGAAGCCCTTGAGTACTGGTTTGGTGCATATCCGTTTTATCAAGATGGCTTCAAGTTGGTTGAGGTACCTTATCTGGGCATGGAACACCAGAGTTCAGTGACCTATGGCAACGGCTATAAAAACGGTTACAAAGGCAAAGACTGGAGCGATTCTGACTGGGGCTTAAAGTGGGACTACATCATTATTCACGAGATGGCTCATGAGTGGTTTGCCAACAATGTCACCGCCAAAGACGTTGCTGATATTTGGATTCAGGAAAGCTTTACGACTTACGCAGAAGGCTTGTTTGTTGAGTATTTTTACGGGCAAGAGGCGGGCTACGCCTATCAACGTGGCGTGCGTAAAAATGTAAAGAATGATAAGCCGATGATTGGCCCATACAATGTTAATCAATGGGGCTCATCGGACGTTTACTTTAAAGGCGCCAATGTACTTCACACACTTCGTCAGTTGGTGAATGATGATGAAAAATGGCGCTCTATCCTGCGAGGCTTAGGAAAGACATTTTATCAGCAAACAGTGACAACCAAGCAGATTGAGGACTTCATTATTGAGCAAAGCGGCTTAACGTTGACGCCATTCTTTGATCAATATTTACGAGACAGTCGCTTACCGATTCTGCAATATCGTATTAAAGGTAACCAGTTACATGCTAAGTGGAGCAACGCAGTGTTGACATTTGATATGGCGATTAAAGCAAAACTAGTTAGCAAAGTCTCAAACAAAGGTAGTGCAGAGCAAGAGCAGTGGTTTAAATTAACCACCGAGTGGCAGACGTTTGATTTGCCTGAAGGGAATACAAAAGTTGTATGGGATAAAAACTTTTATATTGCGACAGCTTTCCTAGCAGAGCAATGAGATGCAGCTCAATAAATAACCCCAATCCCGTTTAAGAAATTGAACTAAATGCCTGTTCCTAGATCGGATCTTTCGACCAAGAACGATTCAATCTAACAAGGAACAGGCATGAAGAATCTAGTTGAATTATTTTGTGATGTCGATGACTTTTGCAAA
>JAKVCY010000056.1 GCA_022448425.1 Thalassotalea sp.
CGCGTACGAAAACCGGGTTCCACTGAGGGCGCTTAGGGCATTCGATATCAAAAATTTCTACTTTGGTGACTTTCATAATGTATAAACAATTCCTGTTTGAAATAAGTTGGCGTTTAGCTGGCTAAGCTAAATTATTCGCAAAAGCCCGGGTCTAGTTTGTAAGCTTTGCGAAGCATGGCAGGCCATGCTTTTTGGCCGCCTGTTTCGCCGCTGTGCACCACATTGGCCTGTGCGTATATGCCATCAATAATGCTTTGCGGTATCTCGATAACCTCTTCATTAGATTGCATCAGGGCAAGCTGAATTTCGCACGCACGTTGCAAATCGTAAAAGCGCATAAAGGCGTCGCCAACGGTGGGGCCAAGGGTTAGACCGCCGTGATTAGGCAAAAGCATATGGTTAGTGTCGCCAAGGTCGTCCTGCAAACGTTTCTTTTCACTATCATCAACGGCTAAACCTTCGTAGCTGTGATAAGACAGTGACGGTAGTGAAAACATTGAATACTGGCTCCACGGCTTAAGTCCGCCTTTAATCGATGCGACTGATATTGTGGCTAGTGTATGCAGATGAATAACACACTGGGCATCGTGGCGCACTTCGTGGATAGCACTGTGAATGGTAAAGCCAGCAGGGTTAATACCGTAAGGCGTATCGTCAAGGATGTTGCCTTCTAAATCGACTTTAACCAGGTTAGAGGCAGTAACCTCGTCAAATGTCAGGCCAAAGGCGTTAACCAAGTAGTAATCAGTGCCCGGTACCTTGGCTGAAATATGCGTGTAAATAAGGTCGCCCCATCGCATATCTGCAACCAATCGATAGCACGCGGCTAAATCGACACGAGTTTGCCATTCTTGATCAGAGACTTTGCCTTTTAGGCTTAAGGTTGGGAGTGAAAACAAGCCACTTCTCCTGTTTGTTTTATAGCGACAATTTACCAATACCCGCAACAATGAACAATGCTTTGTCAGTGCTGCGTTATATCGAATTGGGTGTAGCCATCGCGCAAGGGAATAAGATCGTCAGCAAATCTCAATGCATCGTGGTCTAGCATAAACGGGTCTACTTTAACCAATCTTACTACCTCTAGTTTTGCCCATGATGGAGCATCGAAGGTGTCAGGAAGGCGTTCAATGCCGGCGTCTACATCACAACCAAATATGACTAAGCCGTTAGAGGTCGTAAAGAAATACGCGCTAACTTCTACATTGAAGCCAGTTTCTTCCCATGTTTCCCGGTGAGCGGTACAGGCAAGCGATTCATTCTTATCCGAAGTTCCGCCTGGAAAGTCTAATTTACCAGACAGCCGATGTTCTACCATCAGTACCTTGTTCCCGGTTTTTATTAAACAGGCAGCGCCAACAGGAGATTCGGCCATACTACTACCAATGTGCACACTTTCAGATAAAAGCGCTTCTGAAACGCGGCACATTGGAGAGCTAGGTGAAGATTTTGAACATGCGAAAAGCGTTAAAACAGCAAATATAGCTGATAAGCGAAATAAGATGACCATTGATTTGGGTAAAATACTCTAGTGTCTGTTTGTAATTGTTTTAAAAGTAATCATTTTTACCACACAGACTCTACGCAAAAATAAAAATAACACAACTAATACCAGCCCGCGTAGATCATTACCCACTCAGCGAGAGTTAAAATGTTCGTAATCGCGGCGTGTTACCGCAGGTGTAGTGGCTCTACATCAAGGTGACACAACAAAGAGTACGGACATTTTTAACTCGCCCTTCGGGAAGGTCTGGCAAGCTTCCTAGCTTCATTCTGGGAATTTGAAAGGGAACACCATTCCTGCATTCCCACGCTTCGCTAGGAAACTTGCCAGCGCCTTCTAAGAGGGCAATGATCTATGCGGATTGGTATAAAAATAATAACGCGGTACACGAAACAATGTTTGGGAACGCTCACGTTTAACGTTAAGCGAATTTGTGTACTTGAGTGTCCGTTGAGCGCTTAAAAAATTCTTGCTCAAAGGAATACTATTTTACCAATAGGAAAGGTTATGTCTTCACGATTATCGTTATCACCCTTGTTACTAGGCGTGGTGCTACTTGCTGGCGTTGTGGTGTATTTGAATATGCCTCAGGAAGAAAGTAAACAAAACGCCGGCGCAAGAGCTACGCCAGTTAAAACGGGCGTTGTTTCGTCTCAAGCCTTTCCTATCACCATAGAGTCACTGGGTACGGCTACCGCAAACGAGTCAGTAAATGTCACTGCACAAGTTACCGATACGGTAAAGGCAATAAACTTTAATGATGGCGATAAAGTAGTAGAAGGCGAGCTTCTGGTGCAGCTTAATAACACCGAAGAGCGGGCTAGAGTTGAAGAGCTAAAAGCAAATATTGATGAAGCTAAACGTCAGTTTACCCGTATCGCTGACCTGCGTCAGTCAAATGCAACGTCTGAACAACTTCTCGATGAACAACAAGCCCGAGTGAAAGCGCTACAAGCCCAGTTAAACATTGCCTTGGCTCAGCTTAATGACCTTCAAGTTCGCGCGCCATTTAGTGGGTTTTTAGGCAACCGTGAAATCAGCATTGGTTCACTAGTACAGCCCGGAGACACCATTACTAGTTTAGATGACATTAGTCTCATTAAAGTTGACTTCAGTATTGCTGAAAATCACCTTGCAAGCGTGGCGAAAGGACAGTCGGTTAGTGCATCCTCAGTGGCTTATCCTGGGGAAGCATTTACGGGGAAAATCACCAATATCGATACACGCCTTGATCCCATTAGTCGCTCCATTCGCGTGCGCGCAACCATTGACAATCAAGACGGGCGCCTTCGCCCGGGAATGTTGCTTACAGTGGTGGTAGAAAAACGTGTGCTTAACGCCTTAGTCCTACCGGAAAAAGCATTAGTTCCAGTACAAGATAAGCAATACGTTTATGTGGTTAAAGATGATGTTGCCCATCAAACAGAAGTGAAAATAGGCGAACGCCGCCCAGGGCTAGTACAAATTGTTAACGGGTTGAACGAAGGAGACGAAGTGATAACCGAAGGTACGCTTCGCGTGCGCGATCAGTCTCCAGTTAATGTGTTAAACCGCTAGGAGGCACGCAGTCATGTTATTGTCAGACGTTTCTGTGAAGCGCCCGGTTTTTGCAACCGTAATCAATCTACTGCTGATTATTTTTGGTATTGTCGCTTTTTCCATGCTGAGTTTGCGCGAATACCCAGACATTGACCCGCCTATTGTATCGGTAAGTACAACCTACACGGGCGCCTCCGCGAACATAGTGGAAACCCGAATTACCCAGCTATTAGAAGACAGAATTTCAGGTATTGAGGGGATTAAAAACGTTACATCTACGTCTCGTAATGGTCGTTCAGACATTACCATTGAATTTAAGCTCTCTCGTGATATTGATGCTGCCGCGAATGACGTGCGCGAGCGAGTAAGTCGCGCACTCAATAACCTGCCAGACCAAGCCGACCCACCAGAAGTATCGAAAGCGAACTCAGATGAAAGTGCCGTGGTGTGGTACAACCTTAGAAGCACGAACCTTAATACCATGGAGCTGACAGATTACGCTGAGCGGGTATTAGTGGATAGGCTTTCGATTGTAGATGGCGTGGCCCGTATACAAATTGGCGGTGGAAGACGGTATGCCATGAAAGTGTTCTTAGACCGCAATGCTATGGCGGCTAGAGGCATAACCGTAAGTGATGTAGAGCAAGTTATACGTGCTGAAAATGTAGAATTACCAGCAGGTGAAGTAGAAAGTTCGGACCGCAACTTCGAAGTTCGCGTAGCACGCACCTTTCTAACACCTGACGACTTCGCGGCGCTAACGGTTGCCGTAGGAGACAACGGTTATCTTGTGCGACTTGGTGAAATTGCTAATGTTGAGTTAACCGCCGAAGATGACGAAACCGAGTTTCGTGGCGATGGCGTTAACATGATAGGGCTTGGTATTATCAAGCAATCAAAGGCAAACACACTTGAAGTAGCCCGCGCAGCGAAAGCGCAAATTGAAAGAATAGAAGCTACCTTGCCAGATAATATCTTTATTGTGCCAAGCTACGATTCGTCGGTGTTTATCGAAGCGTCGATTGACGAAGTGTATGAGACACTGGCTATCGCAATGCTAATGGTAGTGATCGTGATTTACCTTTTCCTGGGGAATATTCGCGCAACGCTTATCCCCGCGGTCACTGTCCCTGTCTCTATTATCGCCGCATTTATTGTGATGTATGCGCTGGGCTTCTCAATTAACCTACTTACGCTACTTGCTATGGTATTAGCCATTGGCCTTGTAGTGGATGACGCTATTGTTGTGCTTGAGAACATCTATCGACGAATAGAAATGGGAGAGCCGCCTATTTTGGCTGCCTATCGAGGGGCCAGAGAGGTAGGTTTTGCCGTAATTGCCACAACGTTAGTGTTGATTTCTGTGTTTGTTCCATTGGTATTTCTTGAAGGAAATATTGGACGGTTATTTACCGAATTTGCGTTGGCCATTGCTGCAGCAGTGGCATTTTCAAGTTTCACGGCTCTCACGCTATCCCCCATGATGGCGTCAAAAATACTCAAAAAGCGCCCCCGTTCTTCTGGCTTTGGTAGTTGGATGGACAAGCGGTTTACACAGCTAGAAACAGGCTATTTTAATACGTTAGGCAAAACACTCCATCAACCCATTCTAATGTTACTTTTACTAGCAATTGCGGTTGTAGCGTTAGTTCAGCTTTCAGAGAAAGTGCCAAGTGAGTTTGTGCCTAAAGAAGACAGAGGCAACTTTTTTATCTTAATGAATGCGCAAGAGGGCGCAAGTTTTGAGAGTAATGCAAGAAACCTCGAACAAATCGAGAGCATTCTAATGCCCTATCGAGAAAGCGGTAAAATTAATCGTCTGTTGGTTAGAACACCTGGTTTCGGAGGAAATGCGGGGATTGCGATAGTTGGCTCTGCAGACTGGGACAAACGAGATTTCAGTACATTTTCTTTAATGGATGAAATTAGTGCCAAGCTAAACAATGTACCTGACGTCCGTGCTTTTGCAATTATGCGTAGCGGTATATCGGGAGGTGGACTAGGCCGCCCTGTTCAGTTTGTTCTTCAAGGGGACACCTACGAAAACCTAGTTGAGTGGCGCGACACGGTAATACAAAAAGCCGCGCAAAACCCAGGGCTGATTCGACTAGACTCTGACTACAAGGAGACGTCACCCCAGCTGTTAGTAAATATAAATCGTGACCGGGCAGCAGACTTGGGCGTATCAATTAGTGATATTGGTGGTACGTTAGAGGTCATGCTTGGGCAGCGTAGGGTGTCGACTTTCCTCGATAGAGGGGAAGAATACGATGTCATCATGGAAGGTATAGAGGAAGATTTTCGAAGCCCTAACAGCATTGAGAATTTATATGTGCGCTCTTCTCGAACCGGTGAACTGATTCCCATGGATAACTTGTTAACGTTTGAAGAGCAAGCTACGTCAGCGCAGCTTAATCGTTACAACCGAATGCGTGCTGTGACTATTTCGGCGAATCTGGCAGATGGCTATACATTGGGAGAAGCGCTTACATACTTAGAAGATATTGTTGCCACTGAATTGCCAGACAATGTTTCTATTGATTACAAAGGTGAGTCTCAACTTTATCAAGAAGCGGGTAACTCATTTGTTTATGTTTTCATGTTGGCGCTTGCTGTGACTTATTTAATATTAGCAGCGCAGTTTGAAAGCTGGGTACACCCATTGGTTATTATGCTCACCGTGCCGCTGGCCTTGGTTGGTGCCTACATTGGGCTGTTTTTCAGCAATATGACGATTAATATCTACAGTCAAATTGGTTTGGTTATGCTTATTGGACTTGCTGCCAAAAACGGTATTCTGATTGTGGAGTTTGCTAATCAACTTCGCGACGCTGGTGTGGAGTTTGAACAAGCACTTAAGCGAGCAGCCGCCCAGCGTTTAAGACCCATAGTGATGACTGGCTTTACCACGGTATTTAGCTCGCTGCCTCTTGTACTTGCCTCTGGGCCCGGCGCTGAGAGCAGAATGGTGATCGGTATGGTTATTTTTTCGGGTGTGCTTCTATCAATATTTATGACCCTCTACGTGGTTCCAACTGCGTACAGTTGGCTAGCAAGAAATACAGGCTCTCCAATGCAGCGAACCAATAAAATTGACGAGCTGGAGAAAGCGATCTCCTATAAAAAAGGCGAGTCTTAACGGCTCGCCCCACTGTTTTTTGTTTGAATTTCACTCAGTCGCCAACATTCGTTGGCGCAAACTGGATAACCTTAAGGTATGCATTTTCATACTGAAATATAGGTTTCCATCACTTGTAATGCCTGTCTTCCTGATTTCAAGTTATTGATTTTAGATGATTATAATCCCAATTGGGTCATCTATTTAACTTGCTTATAGGTAACTATAAGTTTCAAAGGTATACATAAGACAATTGTATAGTTGTTTAACTTTCTACTTTCACTACACTGCGCGCCATTCCCAAATGCATATATAAGTTATTAATTTACATAAGGTAAAAATTTAAAGCTTAAAGTGGCGAATATTGTATTTGTGACCAATACTTACTTCGTTGTAAATGTTTGGACACTCAAGTACATACTTGCTTTTAATCGCTCAAATACGCAAAAGTCGTTTTTAGCGCCTTCATAAATAGCAAAGAGCGATGAGCTAGCATTCACACAGACTCCAGAGGACATATGATGAAAAAATGGATACTTGCAGCAGGACTTTGCTGCAACGTTGCGATTGCTGATGTAGCAGTCATCGTGCATCCCAGCAATGGAGATGCGCTAGACAAAGATAGCATTAGCCGACTTTTCTTAAATAAAGCAAAAGCTTTTCCTAGCGGTACACAAGCTGAGCCTGTTGCACTGGCTGAAGGCCAATCTGCCACTGATGAATTTAACGGCAAGGTATTAAACAAAACCGCAGCACAATTAACTGCGTTTTGGTCAAAGCTCGTATTTACCGGTAAAGGTCAACCACCAAAAGCTCTGGGTAGCGATGCAGAAGTTGTATCTGCAGTAGCAGGAAACCCTGGCGCTATTGGTTACGTCGACGCTGGCGCTGTTAACGACAGCGTACGAGTAGTCGCTACCTTTTAACTGACCGTTTATACAAAGAATTTAAGGAACACGCATGAAAACCAAACTTGCTATCTTATCTATGGCTGGCCTGTTAGCTACTCCGGCACTGGCTGATAT
>JAKVCY010000057.1 GCA_022448425.1 Thalassotalea sp.
TATATCTATACTTCGGTGTCCAAACGATGTGATACTGACATCGATAGAACACGTGTGAAGCTTGTTCATATCTGCTCATGTTATTTACTCTCCTTCATTTGCTGGTTACAAACGAAGTCAGTATTTAACATGAGCACTTTACGGGCAAAGCCCCGACTGAACGATCACCACCTCCATAGGAGGTGGTTTTAAATTAACAATAAAAAAAGGCGCCTTTAAGCGCCTTTTTTATATAAAATCTATGCCTTACTTTGTAAGACTTAACATTAACTTGTTAAGACGAGCCACGAATGATGCTGGATCTTTCAAGCTACCACGCTCTGCTAGTGTTGCTTGCTCAAACAATACGTCAACCCACTGTGTGAATTTGTCTTCGTCTTGTTCGTCTGCAACATGCTTCACTAACTCGTGCTCAGCATTAATTTCAAAAATTGGCTGCGACTCAGGCACTTCTTGACCTACAGATGCCATTAACTTCTGCATTTGGATGCTCATGTCATCTTCAGCCGTAACGATAACCGCTGGCGACTCTGTTAAGCGATTCGAAATTTTCACTTCTTTCACTTTCTCGCCTAACGCTTCTTTCATGCGCTTAACAACTGAGTCAAACTCTTGCTCTAGCTTCTCTTGTGCTTCTTTAGACTCTTCATCTTCCATCGCACTTAGGTCAACACCACCACGTGCTACAGATTGTAATTGCTTGCCGTCGAAATCTGTTAAGTGGCTAACTAACCATTCATCGATACGGTCTGATAGTAGTAATACTTCAATACCTTTCTTACGGAATACTTCTAAGTGTGGGCTGTTCTTCGCCGCGTCGAAGCTATCTGCAACCACGTAGAAGATCTTGTCTTGGCCTTCCTTCATACGCTCAATGTAATCAGCTAGCGACACACTTTGTACTGAAGAGTCTTCGTGAGTTGACGCAAAGCGAAGTAGCTTAGCAATCGCTTCCTTGTTACCCATGTCCTCAGCTGGACCTTCCTTTAGCACTTGGCCAAACTCATTCCAGAATAATTGGTATTGCTCTTTGTCTTTCTTACCAAGCTTTTCAAGCATTTTAAGTACGCGTTTAGTACAACCTTTACGAATCGCCTGTGTTACTTTGCTGTCTTGTAAAATCTCACGAGAAACGTTTAGTGGTAAATCATTCGAATCTAATAAACCTTTAACGAAACGTAAGTAAGTTGGCATGAACTGTTCAGCGTCATCCATAATGAATACGCGCTGCACGTAGAGTTTTAAGCCGTGCTGTTTTTCACGGTTGTACATGTCAAATGGTGCTTTACTTGGTACGTAAAGTAATGACGTGTACTCAGTATTACCTTCAACTTTGTTGTGTTCCCAAAGTAATGGGTCAGCAAAGTCATGAGAAACGTGCTTATAGAACTCTTTGTATTCATCGTCTGATACGTCAGCTTTTTCACGTGTCCACAGCGCAGTTGCTTTGTTAACCGCTTCCCACTTCGCAGGCTCAGCATCTCGGGCTTCAATCGCTGGACGAATCACATTGCCTTCTTCATCTTTCTCTTCAGCTTGTGCTTCAACTGCTGGCACCTCTGGTGTCAACATTTCAACAGAAACAGAAATATGATCTGAGTACTTAGTCACAATTGACTTTAATCGCCAATCATCAGCGAATTCTGTTTCATCTTCTTTTAAGTGCAAGATGATGTCCGTACCACGGTTTGGCTTCTCGATTTTGGCAGTAGTGAACTCACCCTCGCCTTCACTTTGCCATTCAACACCTTCTGACGCTGGAACGCCTGCAGCGCGTGAACGCACAGTCACTTTATCTGCAACGATAAATGCCGAGTAAAAACCAACACCAAACTGACCGATTAATTGAGAGTCTGCTGCTTGGTCACCAGATAACTTTGAGAAAAACTCTGCTGTACCTGATTTAGCAATAGTCCCTAAATGCTCAACGATTTGATCGTGAGTCATACCAATACCGTTGTCAGAAATGGTTACCGTGTTGTTTTCTTTGTCTGTGCTGACACGCACGCGCAATTCGCCGTCACCTTCAAAAAGGTTAGCGTCTGAAAGAGCTTTAAAGCGAAGTTTGTCTGACGCATCTGCCGCGTTTGAAACAAGCTCTCTAAGAAAAATTTCTTTGTTCGAGTAAAGTGAGTGGATCATTAGTTGAAGCAATTGCTTCACTTCGGTTTGAAAACCATGAACTTCTTTTTGACCTGTCTCAGACATCTGAAACATCTCCTATCTGAATTCGTTATTTACGATAATTAATGACAATAATTAACAGGCTCTCGCCTAGCAATAATTCAGATATAGGGATAGAAAAATTGAATTCAAGCTAAAAAGTTAACTATTCGATTAAGTGGTGAATTTTAACGCAATGACAATTGGTGCTGATGGGCTTCAGTCAGTTTTTTCAGGAGGGTTTTATCTGTGTTCTTGTTCACCCCCATGCAAAGCTCTACCGGGTTTTCAAAAGAGTATGCATGTTTAATAAGATGACCTTGCCAACGTTCTTGCATCGCGCGATCGACATAGCCCCCCAAAACACCGACGAGTAAATCTACTCTTTTCGCTTCTATCATCGCAAGCATAGGCTCGAGCGATGGACTCACTTTTAATGTTTCACCATCTTTAAGGCCATATGACTTTAAGTAGATGTGAGGGTATGAATCTCTGACGACAGACACCGTATAGTTTTCGATATCTGCGATCGAATTAATCTCGATGTCGTCTCGTTCCGCGAGTCTGAACACGGTAAATTTCGGTGTCTTGGGCAAAGGGCAAAGCCAATCAAACATTGCTTCCCTCTCCTTTGCTTTGAACATCGAGTAGATAAGCACATTTGGCGTGTGTTGGGCTATTTGATATGCCCGACTCCATGGGTACTGTGTGATGTCGTACTCAACATTAGCATCGGCTAAAACCGCTTTAACCCAATCGGTTGAGCTACCAATAAATTCATTGTTCGCATCAACATAATTATATGGCGGCCAGAATTCAGTAACTACGGTAAGTTTAGGTAGATGTTGAACTTGTGAGTGATTCTTTGTTAGCGCTGACGGTGATAAGGAGAATAGAGTGATGGTGATGCTGAATAATGCGAGAAAGAAGCGATAAAACAAAGAGCCAGCGCTTAAATTAGCTGGCCTTGAACGACGATTTATTATTTGTGCAATGCTAATTTCGAGCATCTAAACATTTACAACATTCATAACAACACCCACTAAGGTAACCGTTATTTGCACGCAAGGCTATAGTTGATAATTTTTACGTCCTGTTAGAGCATGAGAAAGAGTGTTGCCATCGACATACTCCAGCTCGCCACCGACAGGCACACCATGAGCGATACGCGACAACTTGACTTGATATTTGGCCGACATTTCAGCGATGTAGTGAGCAGTAGCTTCGCCTTCCACCGTTGGATTCGTCGCTAGAATAACTTCTTCAATATCACCCGACTGTAACTGCTGATCGAGTAAGTCTAGGCCTAAATCTGCTGGCCCAATACCATCAATAGGAGAAAGGTGCCCCATTAGCACAAAGTAGCGCCCTTGGAAGTCTCCCGTCTGTTCAATAGCAATAACATCAGCAGGTGTTTCCACAACACAAAGTAAACTAGAATTTTGGCGGCGCGGACTTTGACAAATCTGACACAGCTCTTCTTCAGTAAAGTTCCGGCACTGACGACAATGCCCCACATTCTCCATCGCCTTAGCCAATTGCTCAGCTAGTTTAATGCCCCCTCCTCGATTTCGCTCAAGCAGATGAAATGCCATACGCTGTGCGGTTTTACCACCAACGCCCGGCAAGCACTTTAGGGATTCTATTAATTCTTGTACGAGAGGGCTAAATTTCATAAGTAACCAAAACAAACTGAATAACGGACGCAGTTTAACAACCCAACCTCAATATTTGAAGCAATGAACAAGAAACAAATGTCGATAGTTTTCAACGCGCAAACCAACCCATTAACATTTATTTTACATTTGCATTTCATTTTGATGAATTTCGGAGTATCTTGATTATTGGCGTGATTAATTCAGAAAGGGCTGATATGAA
This sequence comes from Thalassotalea sp., assembly GCA_022448425.1. Classification (GTDB taxonomy): domain Bacteria; phylum Pseudomonadota; class Gammaproteobacteria; order Enterobacterales; family Alteromonadaceae; genus Thalassotalea_F. The sequence continues at coordinate 4,042 of JAKVCY010000057.1, forward strand.
GCATTTATCATCACTATCGATTGAATTGAGCAACCCTAGGAAGTCGGTTGAACAAAAATTAAAAATGGTACGCAGTGCAGTGAAGACCTTCATACCTAATTGCAACCGTGTTGGTACTTGGTTATTCAGTCAAGACTATCAAGAGATGGTGCAACTTCAGGGTGTAGACGCATTAAATGACTCGTCACATGGTCTATCGTTATTGGCAGATGACCACAAACAGTATTTTGAACATGCATTGAGTAATCGATTTCTACTCGCATCAAGTGCACGAACCTGTGATGTAGCTAGTTGCTTTAACGAAGGCTATTTCGATGTATTCGATGTTCATTCTTTATTAGACTTTACGTTCTACCACGACTTTGACCCTTTAGGTGTTATTTGCTGTGAGCGCACAGGAGGTGAAACGATATGGACAGAAGAGGACAAGGCTAACTTAAAGCGAATTGCGGGCATGACTTCAATATTTCTCGCAGAAAATGTATCTAATACCTATTCACGGCAGTGCAAAAAGACATTGTTAGATAACCTTTCTCAGGCTAGCTAAATAGGCATTAGCTATAACGATAGTAGAAACAAAGTGACGATTAGCAACAGAAGCAATTAGCCCTCTGTGTTTAGTGGCTCAAAGCCTTTGACCAAATCATCAATTGCTTTCATTTGTGCTAGATAAGGCTCAAGCTTATCTAGCGGTAATGCACATGGACCATCACATTTCGCAACATTTGGATCTGGATGTGCTTCGATAAACAAACCAGCAATGCCTAATGCCATACCACTACGCGCTAATTGCGCTGCTTGTGCGCGACGACCGTCAGCTGAGTCACTGCGACCACCTGGCTTTTGTAATGCATGAGTTGCATCGAAAATCACTGGCGCATAGTTAGTCATTTCATCCATTGCCAACATGTCGACTACAAGGTTGTTATAACCGTAACAACTACCACGCTCACACAACATGATTTGCTCGTTACCTGCTTCTGCAAATTTGTTAATGATGTGACGCATTTCATGTGCAGCTAAAAACTGTGGTTTTTTCACATTGATTGCTGCACCTGTCTTCGCCATCGCAACAACTAGGTCAGTCTGTCTCGCAAGGAATGCTGGCAATTGAATTACATCAACAACATCTGCAACAGGGTGAGCTTGATACGGCTCATGAACGTCGGTAATGATAGGCACATTGAAGGTTGATTTAATTTCTTCAAAAATCTTCATACCTTCGTCTAAACCTGGTCCACGGTAAGAGTTCACCGAAGAGCGATTCGCCTTGTCAAACGACGCCTTAAATACATAAGGGATGTTCAGCTTTTGCGTGACTTCAACGTAATGTTCACAAATCTGCATCGCTAGATCGCGAGACTCAAGCACATTCATGCCGCCAAACAGTACAAAGGGTTTGTCGTTAGCAACTTCAATGCCCGCTACGTTAACCATTTCAATCGTCATGTAATATCCTTCGTTTTAACCTGAAACTGCTTGCATCAACAAGCCACAGAAATACGCCATATAAGTACCCACACCATAACCTAATACCGCAAGCAGAACACCCACAGGTGCTAAAGACGGATGGAAAGCAGAGGCAACTACAGGCGCTGAAGCAGCGCCACCAACATTAGCTTGGCTGCCCACAGCCATGTAGAACAATGGCGCTTTAATAATTCTAGCAACAATTAACATGAGTGATGCATGGATTAACATCCAAATCATGCCTAACACAAAGAATATAGGTGTCTCTGCTATCGCAAGCACGTTCATGTGCAAACCAATTGATGCCACTAAAATATAAATAAAGCTCTGCGCCACTTTAGACGCACCAATAGATTCAATTTCACGGAAACGTGTGAATGACAAGCTAATACCGATAGTTGTTGCAATTACAATTAACCAGAAGAACTTACTGTTTAAGCTAAACTCCTGCGCCCAAGCGAAGTTAGCACCAAAGTATGGTCCTAGGAAATCAGCACAGAAGTGAGCAAAACCGGTGATACCAAAACCGATAGCAATCACTTTAATGTAGTCAGCTAGTTCTGGCGTCTTAGTATTTTGCGCTTGGTATTTTTCAACTTTTTGTTTTAGCTCTTCGATTGCTGATGTATCAGCGCCTGTACGCGCGTCAATTTGCTTGTGTCGCGCCGTCATAAATAAAAGGATTGCCATCCAAATGTTCGCTACGATAACGTCAACCGTCACCATAGCAGAGAAGATATCACCACCTACGTTAAACATTTCTTTCATTGATGCTTGGTTAGCACCACCACCAATCCAACTACCAGCAACCGTCGTCATTCCGCGCCAAACGGCGTCAGGACCGTCTACACCAATAACTTCCGGAACAATCGCACTCATTACTAAAATAGCGATAGGGCCACCGATAACAATACCAAGCGTACCGGTTAAGAACATAATTAAGGCCTTAGGGCCAAGATTTAGAATCGCCTTTAAGTCGATACTAATGGTGAGTAATACTAAACACGCGGGTAATAAGAAGCGTGATGCTACGTAATAAACGTTTGAACTGTGACCATCAACTACATTAAACGTATTCAATAATGACGGAATAAAGTAACACAGTAGTAAAGCTGGAATGTAAGTGTAAAACTTGCGCCAAAAAGGATGGCTACTGTGTGCAGTTTTAAACACTGCACCAAGTATCAATGCGAGTATGCCTAGCACGACTGCATCGTTAGTAATTAAAGGATTGTGAGTCATTAAGGCTCCGTGAACTAATGTAAAATTGTATTGGAAATTGTTATATTTTCTAATTGTATTTTTAGTATTTGTGCCGCTGGATCTTGCGGGCATTGATTAACAAAGTACTGATAATCATCGTATGCCACTTTAAAGCAATCTAACTGATGAAGCAAAAAGCCGCGGTCTCGTCGCTCAAATGGATCTTCTGGTTTTAGCGTAATCAACACATCTACACATTTCAGCGCCAGCGTATACTGCTTCTCGTGAATCAGTGCATTCTTAAGGCCTGTGAGATATTCAACGACCACTGCATTAGTGTCCATTGCATCTAAATACGTGCTTGGCTCTTCTGCAATTTCATCTAAACGATTATCCAACTCTTCCCAGTTAAGAGACTCACCTGTCATGGGATCGAAAATGATGGCATATTGCTGATCGCAAACTAAACGCAGCATGACTTTTTCAGGCACGAAGACAAGATCGACTTCAAAGCCTACTTGTTCGCAAATGCTTTTTAATACGATCGCTTTAAGGACGGGATGCACTTCGCGATTGGCTACGCCAAACTCTGATTGGAAAGCCGAAACAGGCCAAATATCGCGTTTGGTGTCGATAAAGAGTAGCTCTAAAAATAAGACATTAATTAGATGTTCTGCTTTAGCTAATGGCTCTTCGACATCAGCTAGCTCTTGTTCGCAATAATCAACCATATCGTCAATTAAGGGAAGTACGCCGGATTTTTGTTCAAAGATAAATTCTTCGATTAACATGACTGCACGTAAAAGATCTTCACGCTCAGTATTTATCTCCAACAACAACAAATCGTTCATTGATACAACAACTACTCAAATTACAATCAAAGGTGCTAAATGGGGGCGAATTATCGCATTTAAAGGCATGTGCGCCAAATAAATTGGCGCTTCTAATTAACGGTGAAAAAGTGGCCTAAAAGAAAAATGTTTGTTTAGTATGTGCAATCTTGAACACGAGCATTACCCAGCCCATCGCACCAACGTAGCCAAATATTTGCATAGTACGGTTACGAGCAAACTTTAACGCGTAAAGGCCAGTAAAAATATAGGCGACAATCGCCATAATTTTTTCAGCTAACCAGAGCTGATCAACAGGGTTAATCGCTAGTTTTACGGCCATTACAACACCTATGCCTAGTAAAAATGTATCGATAATATGTGGTGAGATTTTTACCCACTTTTTATCTAACATGGCTGGTGATTTGATAAGCCAAAAGAATCTCAAGGTGAAAAAACTCACGCTAACGATAGCGAGCAGCATGTGAAAGTGTTTCATAAATAATGCCCTTAAAATTATTATTTTTTATAGAAAGTTCTTTGTTGATAATTCTTTGTTATTAATCGTTTATTGGTAACTATCTGCCCACCAAACGCCCTTCATGAAGATACGCTGCATTACTAATTGAGGTTTACAACGATTAGCGTTTAAAGCCTACAAGTCTTAACGTTCGAGCTTATTAGCTTCAATCCGTGCTTAAAACAGCACTTAAACCTGCGTTTAGAGTTAGGTTAATATTGCCCAAGTTATGCGGTCATTACCCCCCAAATCTTGAACCGTAGTACATTGTTCAAAGCCTGCTTGTTGCATGATATCGCGCACAACTGCACCTTGCTCAAAGCCATGTTCAATGTAAATACGACCATTTGGCACTAAATATCGAATAGCCTCAGTGCAAATATGTTGGATATCCGCCAAGCCCTGCTGTGCTGCCACTAATGCAGATTTAGGTTCAAACCTAACATCACCTTCATCTAAATGATGATCTTCACTATCAATATACGGCGGATTACTGACGATAACGTCAAAACTTGCATCGCCTTTAACCGAGCCAAACCAATCTGACTGATAGATGTTGACGTGATTTAACTCGAGATTCTCTGCGTTTTTCTTAGCCAAGGCGACAGCATCCTCGTTAAAGTCTACCGCTTGAATGATCCACTCTGGTTGCTCGGATGCGAGCGCGAGAGCAATAGCACCTGTCCCCGTTCCCAAATCCAACAGTGACAAGTTAGTATGCGGGAAATGAGATAACACCAAGTCCACTAAAGTTTCAGTATCTGGTCTTGGAATCAATGTCGACGGTGCAACAAAAAACGGTAAAGACCAAAACTCGCGCATGCCAACAATATGAGCAACCGGCTCGCCAATCAAACGACGACTTAGTAACTTATCAAAGTCGTTAATCTCGGCGCCAGAAAGTGCCTTATCAGACCAGGTAATGAGATACGTAGTGTCTTTATTTAGTGCGTGGGCTAGCAACACTTTCGCATCTAGGGTTGCAGAATCAGAGAAGGCTGCAAGTTGTTCACTCGCAGCCTTTATTAAATCAGCAATCGTCATAGGAGATCTGCTTGTCAACATACGGTAAGTATGACGACAAATTAGTTTTGTTCAGCAAGCGACGCTAATAAGTCCGCTTGGTTTTCCTGAAGGATTGGTTCCATCACCAGCTGTAAGTTACCTTCAATCACTTCATTTAAGCGGTACAAGGTTAAATTAATACGGTGATCTGTCATACGACCTTGCGGGTAGTTGTATGTGCGGATACGTTCAGAACGATCACCACTTGCCACTAAGCTGCGACGTGAAGACTCTTCTTCTGCACGGCGCTTGTCGTCTTCTGCTTGCTGTAAGCGTGCTTGAAGCACCGACATCGCTTGCGCACGGTTTTTATGCTGTGAACGTTGGTCCTGACATTCAACAACAACCCCCGTTGGAATATGTGTAATACGAATCGCTGAGTCAGTTTTGTTAACGTGCTGACCACCAGCACCAGAGGCACGGAAGGTATCAACTTTTAAGTCAGCTTTGTTAATTTCAATCGCTTCTGATTCTGGAATTTCAGGCATAACAACTACAGTACAAGCAGATGTGTGAACACGGCCTTGTGATTCAGTCTCAGGTACACGTTGAACACGGTGACCACCTGATTCAAACTTCATTTCGCCGTACACGCCTTCGCCGTTAATTTTAGCGATAATTTCTTTATAGCCGCCCTGTTCACTTTCGTTCATGTTCATGACTTCTACTTTCCAGCCTTTTTTCTCTGCGTAGCGAGAGTACATGCGGAATAAGTCACCTGCGAAAATAGCAGCTTCGTCACCACCAGCACCGGCACGAATTTCAACAAAACAGTTGTTATCATCGTTTGGATCTTTAGGTAGTAATAGAATTTGAAGCTCTTGCTCAAGTTCTTCGATGGCTTGCTTAGCAGCTTTATGCTCTTCTTGCGCCATTTCACGCATGTCAGGATCACTGTCTTTAAGCATGTCATTGGCCATTTCAAGATCGTCTTGAGCGCCTTGATATGATTGGAATACTTTAGTTGTGCCCTCTAGCTGAGAGAACTCTTTCGACAAGGCTTTAAATTTTTCTTGATCGGCAATCGTGTCAGGGTCGGATAATAACGCCTGCACTTCTTCAAAGCGCTCAACTAGCGCTTCTAGTTTACGGTATACAGATTCTTTCATGGATAGCTATCTTTCTATGATTTGGCGCAATATTAGTTGTTTGGTTTGTCCAAATCAAAAATATCGCGTAAATAAATTAATTTATCGAGTTCACCGCCTTGCGCAGCAGACTGAAGAGCACTCGTTGGTGCGTGCATTAGTTTGTTCGTCAGCTTAGTTGCCAATTCAGCAACAACAGCTTCTGGACTTTTATCATTTTTAAGTTGAGTAAGTGCCTTTTCGAGTAATACATCTCGCTCACTCATACATTGTTGGCGGTAGCTCAGTACTGCATCTTGGGTATTTAAACCGCGCAACCAAGCCATAAAACCATCTGAATGTTCAGAGACAATACCTTCTGCTTGCACAGCGGCCCTTCGACGATTCTCAATATTCTGTGCAATGATGCTTTGCAAGTCATCAACTGTGTACAAGAACACATCGTCAAGGTCTGACACTTGCTCTTCAATATCGCGAGGTACCGCTAGATCAACCATAAAGATTGGCTGGTGCTTACGGTGTGATAATGCACTTTCAACCATACCTTTACCAATAATAGGTAACGTACTGCCTGTTGAGCTAATTACGATATCGGCCTTGGCAAGGTGCTCTGGTATTTGCGCCAGCGTAATAACATCTGCGCCAATCTTTTCCGCCATACCTTCTGCACGAGAAAGTGTACGGTTTGCTACGGTAATGCTACCAACCTTGTTGTCGTATAAGTGCTTAGCAACTAACTCGATAGTTTCACCAGCGCCCACTAACAACACACGTGCTTTTTCTAAACTAGCAAAAATGTGCTTTGCTAAGTTTACCGCTGCAAACGCCACTGAAACTGCACTTTCGCCAATTTCTGTGTCGGTTCTAACCTGTTTCGCCACACCAAAAGTGCGCTGAAATAAACGGTCCATCACCAATGCCATTGAACCCGCGGCTTTAGCTTGCGAGTAGGCTTGTTTCATTTGACCAAGAATTTGTGGCTCGCCTAATACTAGCGAATCCAAGCCACAGGCAACGCGCATCATGTGATTAACCGCCTGCTTGTCAGTATGACAATACAGGCTTGGCGCGATCATTGACGCAGGAACACCATGGTATTGTTCTAGCCAATTTATGACGCGAGCCTGCAACTCTTGAGCGTTGGCGTCTTGTACCAGGTATAACTCTGTGCGGTTACACGTAGATAAGATCGCCGCTTCATTGCAAGCGACGTTATCAAGCATTTCTTGTAACGCATGACTTAACTGATCAGGGTTAAAAGAAATTTTTTCTCTTACCGCGATCGGTGCAGTTTTATGATTAATACCAACAGCTACTATGGACATCTTTTCGTAATTCAGCCTAACGCAATATCAATGAGGCTCAGTTAAACACTGTTAAACACTCAGATAACGGGCAAATGAAAGGTTACCGTCAGAAAAAGTTATCAAACAAATCTCTGACAAATTATGCGGGTAATTTTACGAAATATCTGAGGTGATTGAAAGTAGCTAAGTGACTGTGTTCAAATATATACTGCATTTCTTTTACCTATATCAAAGGCTAGGCGTTGAATAATCTCTTTTTTGTTTATCATTCATTCAAGCATCGACCGCTGTACTTATTCACTTGTATGTCCATTTTATTGATAAGCGGCTGTGCTCAATTGCCCGAAACGCAGCAAGAAAAGCTCAGCAACACCAATCATTTAGCGCGAAAGGCTCAGCTTGAACAGCTTGATAATTGGCGTATTCGCGGCAAAATTGCGTTTATTCAGCGATGCACAGAAAACGACTGTCAGGGAAAAAAAGACAAGCGAGAAAGCGTCAACTTAAATTGGCAAATGCGTGCAGATAACCAAGAACTTAAACTTAATACGTTTCTAGGCATCAATGTGCTCTCGCTAGAAAGTAGAGCTCTTGGTAGTGAGAACGAGTTACATGAACTAGAAGTCGATGGCGAAACATATCAAAGCGACAATCTAGATCGTTTGATTTGGCAATTAACAGGACTGAATTTTCCTAGCGAAGCGCTTAGCTATTGGATTAAAGCACTTCCCTATTCCAACCAAGACACAATGACGTTTAGTAAAGAAACACAATTACCTGTGTCGATGAAAAGCTTTTATAGTGGGCAAGAATGGCTAGTTAGTTTTAGCCGATATAAAGCAATTAATGGTTTTGCGTTGCCCACTATGCTAACCATCGAGCAAAATGGACTGCTCATTAAGCTATCTATTTCAAAATGGACAATTTAACCACTAGCTTGACGCACAAAATCATAGAATAAGAACCGATATTTTAAACACCAGAATTTAGGATAACTCATAGCAAGGCACGAGAATGAACACTCCTTTTCCTACAATTGAGCTGCGATCACCTGCAAAGCTCAATTTATTTCTTCACGTTAATGGCCGACTAAAAAATGGTTATCATGAGCTACAAACGCTATTTCAGTTTCTAAATTACGGCGACACAATGCGTTTCACACTCACCAATGAGAATTGCATTAAGTTAGTTACACCAATCGAAGGTGTCCCAGACGAAGACAACTTAATTGTAAAAGCTGCGCAAAAACTCATACCGCTCAATAACACGTCTTTCGGTGTGGACATTGAAATAGAAAAAATTCTACCGATGGGGGGCGGCATTGGCGGCGGTTCATCCAATGCAGCCACTGTGCTGCTTGCCTTAAATAAGCTGTGGCAGCTTAACTTATCGCTTCAAGAACTTGCCGATATTGGCTTAAGTTTAGGCGCTGATGTACCAATATTTGTTAAAGGAATCGCCGCATTCGCAGAGGGTGTAGGTGAAAAATTAGTTGCAGCGTCCCCAAAAGAAGCTTGGTATTTAGTGAGTAAACCAAATTGCCATATTTCTACGCAGGAAGTATTCCAAAGCCCTGATTTACCTAGAAATACTCCCAAAATATTAGCCGAACAACTAGACCCTGAACACCGTCAGAACGATTGCGAAGCGGTGGTGATAAAACGCTACCCCGAGGTTGCCAAATTGCTCTCTACACTGATAGAATACGCGCCGTCTCGAATGACGGGTACAGGTGCGTGTATTTTCACTCGATGTGCTACTGAACAAGAGGCTTGCCACATCCAAGCTCAATTGCCTCCAGAAATTGACTCGTTTGTAGCACAAGGTGTCAACCAATCTCCAGTACATACTGCGCTAGACATATTGACGCAGGCTACTGGCGAAAAATGAATAATTTGCTAATAGTTGGCTATGCTAACGTATTAGTGTGAACTTTTAATGTCACAAGTTTCTGAGGAACTGACAGTGCCTGACATGAAGATTTTTGCGGGTAACGCCACCCCTGAACTGGCTAAGAAAATTGCAGACCGCCTATACATCGGTTTAGGTGAAGCAAAAGTAGGTAGTTTCAGCGATGGTGAAATCAGTGTTGAAATCACTGAGAACGTTCGTGGTGCAGACGTTTTTATTATCCAATCTACTTGCGCTCCAACTAACAACAACCTAATGGAACTTATCGTCATGGTTGACGCACTACGTCGTGCATCAGCAGGACGTATTACTGCGGTTATGCCTTACTTTGGATACGCTCGCCAAGATCGCCGTGTGCGCAGTGCTCGTGTTCCAATTACCGCAAAAGTGGTTGCTGATTTCCTTTCAAGCGTAGGTGTAGACCGCGTTCTAACCGTAGACTTACATGCTGAGCAAATCCAAGGCTTCTTCGATGTACCAGTAGACAACGTTTTCGGTACACCAATTCTTCTTGAAGATATGCAACAAAAGAACCTTGATAATCCAGTAGTTGTTTCACCAGACATCGGTGGTGTTGTTCGTGCACGCGCTGTAGCGAAGCTATTAGATGATGCTGATTTAGCGATTATCGATAAGCGTCGTCCTAAGGCCAACGTTGCTCAAGTTATGCACATCATCGGTGACGTTGAAGGTCGTGACTGTATTATCGTCGACGATATGATCGATACTGGCGGCACGTTAGCAAAAGCTGCTGCTGCACTTAAAGATCACGGTGCGAAAAACGTTTATGCATACGCTACTCACCCAGTATTATCAGGCAATGCTGCTGAGAATTTAAAAGCGTCTGTAATCGATGAAGTAATTGTGACTGACTCTATTCCACTGTCAGATGAAATCTTGGCACTTGGTGACCGTGTAAGACAACTGACATTAAGCGGTATGCTCTCAGAAGCAATTCGCCGTGTGAGCAACGAAGAGTCTATCTCAGCGATGTTCGAAGCATAGTTAAAGCCCTTAATTAGGCGATTGTACTAATTCCTAAGAAACGCTCTATTATGGGCGTTTTTTTATGAGTAAAATTCTTTGTTTAGTGAGACTAAGAGTCTTTTTACAGATTCTATTGGAATCGCACAGGCGAAGTAAGTTTAATAGACACAAAAAAACCGGCAGTTAGCCGGCTTTTACAAAACAGTGTTTCTATCAGTGAAACGTCTATATAGAATCGAGCTTCTAATTAGAATGGCATTTTCATACCAGGAGGCATCTGCATACCGCCTGTTAATTCTGACATTTTTGCTTTGTTTTGCTCTTCTACGCGACGAACAGCGTCATTGAAAGCAGCAGCTACTAAGTCTTCAACCATTTCTTTGTCGTCTTCCATTAAGCTTTCGTCAATGTCTACACGACGAACGCTGTGAGAACCAGTCATAGTTACTTTTACCATGCCTGCGCCAGACTCACCAACAACTTCCATATTTGCTAGCTCTTCTTGCGCCTTTTGCATTTTCGCTTGCATCTGCTGGGCTTGCTTCATTAAGTTGCCCATGCCACCTTTCATCATAATACTTTCTCCAAATGCTATTTGCCGCTAAAGATAAGGGCTGTTAGTGAATAATTCAAGCTTTACCGTATTCTATTGATAGTTTAGCGGGCAATTATTGTGGACTCATCAAGCTCTGCTTGAAATTGCTGCTGTAAGCTTTGAATTAATGGATCTTGTTGTAACAAAGACTTGGCGTATTCGTAACGACGCTCATTAATTTGTCCTTGAATTTTTAACGGGTCATCTTCTGTATCATCGACAAGCTCAATGGCAACTTCCATCGGCTGTTGAAAATAGTCAGAAACGAACGCTTGAAGCTGCTCCATGGCAACTTCAGTTTTTAAGTGCTTAGCAGACTGATTAAGCGATAGTACCAACTGTTCATCACTACTCACTGGGCTAATGATGGCATGTTGAGCTAATACTCGCAGGCGTCCATTTAACGCCATGGTATCAATCATATTCGCCCACTTGTCTACTTGATTCGCTTTCTTTACAACCGCAGGGTCAATCGAGTCCGCAACGAACCCTTGTTCAGGCAAAGTCTCTATCGAAGGTACATCGGGCGCAGGTTGAGGCTTAACTTGTTGTGCTTCAGACTGACGCTCTTCAGCGCCACTAGACTTTTTTGCATCGCTCTCCAGCTTTCGCTTGCGACTACGCAACATATTACGCGTCGCTAACGCTGACTCGACTGATGCACTCAGCTCAACAGGTGCACTAATAGGAGCCCCTATACTTGCCTCTAGTTGCTCATTGTTATCTGCATCTGATACTTCAATAGCAGCATTTTCAGGGTTATGAGCACCAAGTACCGACGTAACACTTTGCTCTTCAACCAATTCTGTTTCTTCAGATAGCTTAGCTTGGGAAACGCTTTCTACTGGGCTTTGATGTTCCATTGCATCAGATGTTTGTTGAGTGCCTAAAGAAGCGCTCTCAGAAGCATCAAATAAAGAGCCATCAACCGGTAGCTCGCCGTCATCTGATAAGACATTTTCAGGACCTTGGCTTGTCTTTGAGGAAGGCATTTGGCTCGCCGCCATTTGCTCAATCTCGGCAACTTCTTGATGTAACGTTTGCTCTAACGCTTCATCATTAGGCATGCCACTTGAAGTAAGTGCTTCCGTTTGAATCTCACTTGAGCTTGTATCTTCAGGCTTGCTTTCAGTACCTTGTTTAGCTTCAGGTTTAGCTTCGGAATTAACCGATAATGCCTGATAGTTCTGAGGCTGTTCAATGCTCGACTGAGATAACTCTACGTCATCAAAATTTACACTACTATGCATTCCAGCTTGTTCATTTGCTACGTGAGATGAAGCTTGGACTGTATCACTCGCTTGAGTAGGCTTAAAAGCGAGTAAGCGTAACATTGTCATATCAAATGCAGCTTGTTCATCAGACGCATAAGGCAGGTCTTTGCGACCATTTAGCGCTAACTGATAATATAGCTGCACGTCTTGAGCTGACATTGCTTTACTAAACTTTTCTATTAACGTCGCATGTTCAGGCGATACATCGAAATGTTGTTGAACAACTTGAAAAAGCGCAACGTGATGTAATAACTGAATAAGTTCTGCGAACAAACGATGGTAGTTTGGTGCATAACTTGCAATTTCTTTCGAAAGCGCCATCGCAGCTTGTACATCGTTTTTTAACAACGCTACTAGGATTTTATATGGCCAATGCTGATCAATTCCACCCAACATGTGCTGCAAGTTGGCAAGCGTGATGTGCCCTTGCCCTTGTGCTATAGCTTGATCGGTTAAACTCAAAGAGTCTCGCATACTGCCGCGTGCAGCCCGTGCGAGCAGTGTTAAAGTCTCTGCTTCAAAACTAACATTTTCTGCCGATAAGATCTTTTCTAACTGCTGTTCTATTTGTTGAACTGACAACGCTTTCAGGTGGAACTGCAAACAACGAGATAAAACCGTAATCGGTAATTTTTGTGGATCGGTTGTCGCTAATATGAACTTAACGTGTTCAGGTGGCTCTTCTAGCGTTTTAAGCAACGCATTGAAGCTACTGCGAGAGAGCATGTGTACCTCATCAATCAGGTAAACTTTATACCTGCCACGAGTCGGCGCATACTGAACGTTATCGAGAATCTCTCGCGTATCATCAACTTTTGTGCGTGAAGCTGCATCAATTTCAAGTAGATCGACAAAACGTCCTTGATCGATATCTACACAGACATCACATTTGCCACAAGGCTCTGTAGTAACACCTTGCTCACAGTTTAAACTTTTTGCAAAAATTCGTGCGATAGTTGTTTTACCAACACCACGAGTACCCGTAAACAAATAAGCATGGTGCAAGCGTTGTTGCGCAATAGCATTCACTAAAACGGAGACAACATGCTCTTGTCCCATTAATTCTTTAAACGTTTTAGGACGCCACTTACGCGCCAACACTTGGTAATTCATATCGCGTTATTCGCCTTTGTACTGAAGTAGCGTTGTAATTTCGAGGCCTAAATCAGCTAATCGTTGTTCACCACCAAGGTCTGGTAATGAAATAACAAAAGCCGCTGCAGAAGTTTGAGCACCTAAACGACGGATCAGCTTAGTGGTAGCCTCGATCGTACCACCTGTTGCTAATAAATCATCAACGATAAGAACGTTGTCACCTTCGATTAAGGCATCTTGGTGTATTTCTAATGTGTCTGTACCGTACTCTAAATCATAATCTTGAGCAAACGTATCTCTAGGCAACTTACCCGGCTTTCTAACAGGTACAAAACCAACACCCAAAGCCAATGCCAATGGAGCACCAAATAAGAAACCTCGAGCTTCAGTACCAACAATTTTGGTGAAACCTTTATTTTCAAATTTAGCTTTTAACGTATTTATGGTAAGCGCGAATGCTTCACTATTTTCTAAAATACCCATAACATCGCGGAATAGAATGCCTTCTTTTGGGTAATCTTTAATAGTGTGAACTGCTTCTTTAAGCAGAGTAATATCTGATTCTTTCATTTTATCTTTTATCGGTTTAACTAATCGCTAAAGGATAAATGAAATTGCATGAATTTTACAGGTATCTAGCGTGAGTATTTTGCTTGTTTAGCTGTGAAATTAATGATAGTAGATGTGTTTCGTCGAGTGGTTTATCGAGCACCGTATCACAGAGACTATGCTCGATTAAATCTGCAGCGTTGTCCTTTCCCTGTGTTGTCATGAAAAAGATTGGTGGTACATTTTCAATGTGCTGCTTTATGTTTTTTAGCATCTGAATACCATTCATTAATGGCATAAGATGATCAACGATAATCAAGTCAAATACTTCCTTTTGAACCTTCTCATAGCCGTCTAGACCATTATTAGCCATTACGACCCTATGACCTAAAGGTGACAAAAGGTTATCAAGCTGTGAGAGCACCGCTTGTTTATCGTCAACCACTAAAATATTCATCATGCTCATTAATCGGTTTTAATTACGCTAAGTAAGTGTACCAACCCATTAACATTGGTAATAAAGGCATAGACACAAGCGCTAACAATGCCAAGAATAAATGACGCTTTGAAGCGCTATCTTTGAAGTTTTCGTTACTAGCCATTCTGTTACTCCTCAATACAAAAGAGCGCGAATTATAGAGCACTTGCTCTTTTTTGAACAGTTTAATTTGATCTAGATCAAGCATAATCTATAACAACAAAAACTTGGCACATAAAAAAAAGCTGGCCTTAGCCAGCTTTTTTATTTTAATCATAGTGACTTAGCCACCGCATTTGCCTTCACCGCATTTGCCTTTAGCTTTCTTTTTACCTTCGCCACACTTGCCTTCACCGCATTTGCCTTTAGCTTTCTTTTTACCTTCGCCACACTTGCCTTCGCCGCACTTGCCTTTAGCTTTGCCTTCACCACATTTACCTTCGCCGCATTTGCCTTTAGCTTTGCCTTCACCGCATTTACCTTCGCCGCACTTATCACCACCGCTCGCGATAGAGCTAGCAACGATATCTTGACTCGCAAATGGGTTATTATTTGCCTTAGCTGGCATTGTGAAAAGCATTGCTGCTGTAAATAATGTTAGTAACGCTGCAAAAGCTGAACGATTTAAAAGTTTCATCATATCTTCCTTCTAATATTTTCGACTAACTTATAAAGTTATAAGTGTATTTATCTAGACCATCAAGCTTAGAAATATATTTCAACAAATTTTAAATTTATATTTCTGATCTTTTTCAGCCTTTTGTAAAATAATAGCAAATCAGCAAAACTTTGAATGAATTTAATTGAAACCCTCTAAAATAATCTTAGCTCCAATGGAGGGAGTTATTGATCACTTAATGCGTGAGCTACTGACAGAAATTAATCGCTACGACTTATGCATTGCCGAATTTGTTCGGGTCGTCGATCGAAAAGTACCCGAGCATAGCTTTTACAAGATAGTTCCCGAACTACATAACGCCGGCTTAACAAAAAGCGGTTGCCCAGTAAGGGTCCAGCTGTTGGGACAAGACCCAGACTGGATGGCTGAAAACGCGCTAATAGCGCATCGATTGGGTTCACCCGGCATTGACTTAAACTTCGGTTGCCCAGCTAAAACTGTGAACAAAAGCCGCGGTGGTGCTTCGCTATTAAAAGACCCAGAATTGATGTACCAAGTAATATCGCGCGTTAAAGGTGCTTTAGAAGGTACGGGCCAACCATTGTCAGCAAAAATTAGATTAGGTTTCGACGACACTAGTTTACTAGATGAAATAATTGATGCCGTGAAAGCAGCAGAGCCTGAGATGTTAACGGTGCACGCTAGAACAAAGCGTCAAGGGTATAAGCCGCCCGCTTATTGGGAATTTATTAAAGAAATCCGCAGAAAACTATCTATACCCGTCGTGGCAAACGGAGAAATATGGACAACTGAAGATATAGAAACATGCATGGCAAGAGCTAATACAGACCTTATTATGCTTGGTAGAGGTGCGCTAGCGACGCCCAATCTCGCCAATGTAGCACTAGGCATTGAACAGGCGATAACTTGGCATCAAACATGTGAGCTGATAAAACGCTGGATTCTGATGGATACAGGAAATCAAAAACCGTTTTATTACTCAAGTCGGTTAAAACAATGGTATCGATATTTAAAACTTCAATTTAATGAAGCTGACGCGTTATTTAGTGACATTAAAACATTACAAGAAAAGGACGATATTTTATCGGTAATTGAGGCACATCTAACAACCGCTTTGTAAACCTATACTCCATATAAAGCTTTATATAAGGAGCCAATGTACTTTAGGGTGTTTAATAATCTTCAGGCATAAAAAAACCAGCCAAATGGCTGGTTTTTTAGTAATACGCCTAATGCTTAGATCGCTACGCCTTTACGACGCGCTGTGTCTTCGATGAAAGACTTCCAGCTACGCGCGGCTTTACGAGACTTAGGGTCTTGCATTGCACGCTTAATTTCAACGTGTGCTTGCTTGTACTGACCTAAGTAGAAGTGAGATTCAGCTAGGCTCATATAAATAGAACCTTTGTTCTTCACATCTTTATCCAACGCTTTATTTAGCGCTACGATAGAACCTTTAAACTGTTCGTCTTGCTTCAGTAGCATACCTTGCTTACGCCAGTGTTGTGCTTCGTTAGTTAACTTAGCCACTTCACCGTAGTATTTTGCTGCAAGGTCAATGTGCTGTGCCGCGTGGAACGCATTAGCAAGCGATGATAGCGTTTGATCATCGCGCTTAATTTCACCCGAGTTAATGTGCTTCTCTAAAAGGCGTGCAGCCTTGTAAGGAACACCATTTGACTGGTATAAGCTTGCTAATGTTTTAAGCTCAGATTCTTTCTCTAAAAAGTTTTGCTTGTAAGCCATATCAAGCGTTTGAAGTGCTTTTTCGTAATCTTCCACTAATAAGTAGAACATTCCTAACTGTGTCCACCACTGCTTATTCTCAGGGAATAGTTGTAGTACAGTTTCTAAAACACCAACGCCCTCTTTGTACATTTTGCGCTCGTAGTACGAGGTCAGTTTCAAAATGTAAGGGTTTTGATTAGGCTTATCACCGTATAAAGCAATTGCTTTATCCGCCGGCTCAACCATTTTATCCAAACGACGAAGTTCGTATTGAGCTTGCGCGATCTTTACGTAAGTTCCCGCATCCTCTTTACCAGTGAACTCGATCCAAGCAGCATAGTTCTTAAGCGCATCTTCATACTTTTTGGTTTGCATTTGCAAATCAGCAAGTAGCTTGATGGCTTCACCATGATCTGACTCGTTTAGGATGTCAGCTTCAACAGCTTGAGATAGATAACTAATGGCTTTATCTTCTTGATTACCTTTAGTTGCGTACATTACCGCGATGAAACGGTTAACGTAGGCTTTATCATACTCTTTAGAAGCATCGATATCTAAAAGAATAACTAGCGCGCCATCAATGTCGTCAGCACTGTATAATTCAAAAGCTTTTTGTACTTTCTTACCTACAGATGGACCAACAAGTTGCGTTGGACGCTTTTTCTTCTCTTGCTTTGCTTCTGCTGCGTTTACGTCAAATGATAAAGGTAACTGCACTGTCGTTACTGCTGATGCAATAACTAGGGCTGTTGCAAGTTTTTTAAACATTACTTACCTCCGTCCATTTTAAAGTCAAGCTGTACAGTTAAGCCAGGTTGTTTTTGCGGCTTGCCATCAACAACTTTTGGCTTGTACTTCCACTTACGTAGTGCGCGTTTAGCTTCTTTGTCAAAGATACGCTTAGGTTCTGCTTCGATAACCTTAACATCTTCAACACCACCAATCTCGTTAATTGTAAATGAAAGTCTTACCCAACCTTCTTTGCCATCACGAGCTGCTTGAATTGGGTATTTTGGCTCAATTCGAACAATTGGTGTTGCTTCACCATCTCGACCAAAACCAGCGCCTGGAGCCGATAAACCTGTTGATGCACCAGCAAGCTGGACACCTGGCATATTGAACTCGATACCACCTTGGTTATTGTTAGCTTCTGGCTCTGGAGCCTGGGGCTTAGGTGGTGTTTTAGGCGGCGGTGGCGGCGGTGGTGGTACACGACGACGCGTCTCTGCTGCAGACTTTGGTGGCGTAGTATTAACTTCCACCACAATATTTTCTTGCTGTTCTTCCTGCGCGCGGTCACCGCTCGCAATTAGGAAGGCCATGAACGAAAATAGTCCAAAGGTAACTGCAGCGCCTAGTAGTATTGATACTAAAAAGCGACCCATAAATTACCCCTTAGTTGCTGCAATAGAAATACGTTCAATACCAGCTTCCTTGATAGCATCCATCACTTTCGTCACTACGCCGTGTTTAGCGTCTCGGTCAGCTTGAATGATTACCACGTCAGTCGGTTGCTCAGCTAATAATTTTTCAATGTTCACTGCAACACGCTCGATATCAACACGTCGTTTGTCTAACCAAATTTCACCAGTGTCTTTAACAGCAATAAAGATGTTTGCAGACTTCTGTTTTGTTTGGTTAGCCGCTGTTGGTTTGTTCACTTCTATGCCGGCTTCTTTCACGAAAGAAGTCGTTACGATGAAGAAGATAAGCATGATAAACACGATGTCTAACATCGGCGTCATATCAATTGCTGCCTCTTCGTCTTCTCGAATACGTTTACGTGCCATTCGATACTCTCTCTAGTGATGAGGTAAACTGTCAATCAGTTTAGCCTTTGCTAGTTTAACTTTAGCGTCTAATCGTGTACTAAAGAATACGCCTGATAATGCTGCAACCATACCCGCCATTGTCGGAATAGTTGCCATCGAAATACCAGCCGCCATTAGACGCGGATTACCTGTACCCTGTTGAGCCATAGTTTCGAATACCGAAATCATACCCGTTACCGTACCTAGTAATCCAATTAGTGGACACATAGCCACTAAGGTTTTTATCGTGAGCATATTACGCTCTAGGTTTTCTGTCGCTTCGGAGATCCATGTGTCTCTGATACGATGTGCATACCATGATGTAGTATCAGCTCTAGCGTCCCAACGCTTGATGATGTCATCACGCATTTTTGGGTAGTTAGCCGCTAGGAACCAATATCTCTCGATCATTAGGATCCACATCAATAAGAGAGCAACGGCGACAAAGTATAAAACGTTACCGCCAGTCGCAATAAAACTCCTGACAGATTCTAAAAGCTCTATCAGGAATAACATTATTTAGACTCCTTCTCTGCAATCGCAGCAATTAAACCAGCAGATTGCTCGTCTAATTTGTGAAGAACAGATTTCGCTTTACCTGCAACAATGCTGTGTACAAGAATTAGAGGAAGTGCAGCGATTAGACCTAGTGCTGTAGTTACAAGCGCTAGAGAGATGTTACCAGCCATGATTTTCGGGTCACCTGTACCGAACAATGTGATTGTTTGGAACGTCATGATCATACCGATAACCGTACCTAATAGACCCATTAATGGAGCAATAGCAGCGAACATCTTGATTAAGTTAATACCACGGTCAACTGTTGGGGTTTCACGTAAGATTTGCTCGTCAAGTTTAAGTTCCAATGTTTCAGCGTCAGCATCTTTGTTCTCTTGGTAAACTTTTAATAGACGACCAAGTGGGTTGTTGCTGTTTGGCTTGTCCATGTTCTTAGTTTGCGCTTTGATTTTTGAACCAACAGATGTAAGAACAACCATGCGCTCAAGAGCAATAAGAAGACCAATGATTAGTAGTACAGTAATACCGTAACCTACTTCAGCACCTTGGTGGTAGAATTCCATAAGCGTACGCTTACGAGTTTCTAGCGCTAAGATAGCACCACGAGAAGGATCCAGGTATAACGGAGCGTAACCAGAAGTTGCTGTGAAGAAGCTTTTCGCTTCGCTTGAAATGTAACCAGCTGGTTGCTTAGCTAAAGGCTGAACTTGGTTTAACTCATCGTTAAAGCTTAAGTAACCGTTAGCAGATACTAAGTTGAATGTACCAACACGAGTAACAGTTTCGTTAGATTTAGTACCATCTAAGTTAGTTACTTCAGTTTGGAACTGTGCAACTTTACCTGATTCAGTCATTTCAGTTTGTAAAGCAAACCATAATTCTTCTAAATCTGGTAATGAAGGAATTTCTTTTGAGTTAGCGATGCGGTTCAACGCTTCACCGCGACCAGGGTACTGAGCACTCACGATTGATGTAGCGATCAAACCGTACGCGTCAGCAGCTGCTGCACGGCTAACACCGAACATTTCACCTAACGTACCTTGAGCGTTATCTAACTCTTGTGTTTTTTGTGCAAGCGTGATTTCGTTTGCAGCATACTCTTTAGTTAAACGAGCATTACGATCTTGCTGTGCTTTAAGTTCAGCTTTTGCTTTGTTTAAAAGCGCTTGCTTGTCTGCACGAGCCGCTACGAACTCAGCTTCACGTTGCTTGTCTAGTTTAGCTTCAGAGATACGGTCAGCTTTAACTTGCTTTAATAAGTCGTCTAACTCGTTAGCGTTAGCTGAAGTTGCGAAACCTGCTGACATAGAAGCAGCAAGCAATACGAAATTAATTACTTTTTTCATTATTGTGCTCCTGCTGCAAATACTGGAAGTTTAGTTAGGTCCATAGGAAGCTGCTTACGCGCCATACGGATAGTGTCCGTAATAGTCTTAGCGTACTCATCACCTAAAGTATCCCAAGAGCGAGTGCCATTGTTCCAAACCCAAGCTTCTTTGTAGTCTAAAGATTGTGCAATAAGAGCAACACGGCCCATGTGAACGAAATCAGCAGTGATAACACGATCACCTAAATCTAATTCTGCTTGGTATGCGTCGAATACAGTGCCGTAGTTAGCTTCAATTTCGTAAGCTTCTAATACTAAACGGAACTGCTCCGATGTTGTTACGTTTGAATCGTTCATAACGTCGCGTAATGTAGCGATACGCTCTTTACGACCTTCAACGTTCATAGGAACGTCTAATTCTACGAATTGTTCTAATGTATCAATCATTTTGTACATTAACGGAACAACACCTTGCTTAATTCTATCGATACCGTCGATTTGACGTTGTAACGATGCAATGTTTGCTTTTTGGTCATCAACCATGCGTTGTACGTGATCATTGTAACCTGATAAAACTTCTGCTTCATCAACAGTAGTACGGTACTCTGCTAATAAATCTTGAGTTTGTTCGTAGATGCTATCGATCTTGCTTTGTGATTTAGCTGACGCTTTGAAGATTTGCGCTTCAGCTTTTTGTAAATCAGTTAAAGCATCAGCAGCAGCGATATTGCTACCAGCCAAAGCTAAAACACCCGCTATCGTCGATGCGATAAGGCTTTTTTTACTTATTTTGGACATAGTTCCCAACCAATTGCTATTTAACTTAGATAACAAGAATTCTAAACCCACGTAGTTGTGGACTTAAAATCTGCCATTAAAAAGGATTTAATTATAGTGAATACAACTTACCAATACTCCCAGACGACAGTTGTAGTGTCAACCTAGAAGAATTAAAAACTGGACTAATTATCTTATAAATTTACTAAACTGTTTCTTATTGGTTACTTTTAAAACAATAGCAAAACAATTTATTAAACTTTCTAAAATATATTTAACATTTACCAATTTCGTGTTCGCCGTTCTTCACAATCCTTTATTAATTTAAAAAACGCAGACGGACGTTTTACTAATTCATTCGTAGTTTGTCAATTCCATTATCTGATTTTTTAACCGAGTGCTTGTTTATAATACAAACTTACCGTCTGTACCAGCCAGTTAACGAATAACGATTTTTAGGTGCAAAAGGCGTTACGCTGGTTACAGAATGAACTTTGTTTACGTCAAATAACGTTAAACTGTTATAACTTGGAGCGTAAGAATTAGTTGGTGTACCATCTTTTTCAAAAAACTGTAGTAACCCACCCCAGTCTGGGTGCCACTGACGGGTAAAACCGACAACATAAGCCACTTCTCTTGTTTCCCCTTTCACATTGTCAATATGGCGAGTCAAGAAATCCCCAGCTCGGAATCTAGTGGCCTGACCATCCGCATAACTTAAACGACCAACTCCCGATAATTTTGTAATGAACTGAAGAGTTTCAGGCTTATTTAACTGATATAACAGCTTACTTATGGGGTCACTATCAGCTTTATTTATTTTTTTCCTCCCATAAAAGAAACCAATCCCCTGAGCAGCCAGCGAATGAATCGTACTATGAAGGTGATGTTTTCTTTCATGTTCTAATGCGTTGATCTGGGCATCCGAAGCTTCACAGCTATGTCCATCAGCATAAAAGGCATTAGTAAATTCGACTTGCTCACTGTAATACTCGAGAATGCGCTGAACATCATTTTCCAAAAGTATATTATCGAGTCTGACCACTCCTTCACTTTGAAATTGCGTAATCAATGAAGCAATGTCAAATTTTTCTAATCGTAAATGCATAACTATCCTAATTATTTATTCAACTTTAAGGATAAAAAAAGTCCAAGAGCCTAGACCCTTGGACTTTTATATAAGTGCTTTTTCTAGAAGAATTTTAACTAATTAGAAAGTCAAAGTAGCACGTGCGTAGATGAAGCGACCGATAACATCGTAAGTTGTTACATCAGTGTTAGCACCGAATGCAGAGAATACAAATGGTGGCTCTTCATCAAATACGTTGTTAATACCTAATACTAAGTTAACATTTTCTGACGCTTGGTAGTTACCTTGAAAGTCAACAGTAAAATTAGAGTCAACTTTACGGTCAAACGCATCAGTCCACCAGCCATCCTCAGTTTCAGTTACGCTATCGATGTAACGACCAGTTACTGTAGCGCCCCAATCATCCATTGACCAGTCAATTGTTAGGTTAGAGCGTAACTTAGCGAACATACCGTCATGACCTTCTTCAAAACGGCCTTTGTGGTCAATAGTTTCACCACCAGCAATTTCTTTGTCATAGCTTAATAAGTATGTACCGTCTAAAGTAACAGCCCAGTCACCGATATCGGTTTCGAAAGCGTAACGCGCTTCAAAGTCAATACCATCAGTTTTGATACCTCCTACGTTAACTGTGTAGTCTTGAACGTTGATGATTGTACCAGGAACTGCAGAGTCAGCACCAAAACGAGTGATTGAATCACAGTATTCGCCACGTGAGAAACAGCCGTCTAAACGTGC
The DNA here is from genome assembly GCA_022448425.1 of Thalassotalea sp. GTDB lineage: Bacteria > Pseudomonadota > Gammaproteobacteria > Enterobacterales > Alteromonadaceae > Thalassotalea_F. Next base: position 27,044 of record JAKVCY010000057.1, read on the forward strand.
CTGTGTACCTACCGTAGAGATAGCGTTTGTTAGATCAATATCCCAATAGTCAATAGTAGTTGAGAAACCTTCAAGGAATTCAGGCTCCCAAACAACTCCAACTGTTAAGATATCAGCTTCTTCCGGTGTTAATGCGTAATCTTCTCCCCAGTTGAATGAACCACCAACTTTAGTTGGAATTTGTTCAACACCGTTTGAGTCATAACCACCAGCAGGTACGCCAGTAGAAACACAGTTAGCATTAGGGCTATCGATATCAGCACATGGGTCACTTGCTTCTGGGAAACCTGTTGCCGCACCGTCGAATAACTCTGGAGTGCTTGGCGCACGGAATGCTTCTGAAACTGTACCACGTAAAACTAATGATTCAACAGGCATCCAACGTAAACCTATCTTAGTTGTTGTATTATCACCAAAAGTTGAGTAGTCAGAGTAACGTGCTGCTAAGTCTAATTCTAAGCGGTGAATACCAGGTTTGTCTTCAAGTAATGGGGCAGAAATTTCAACGAAGAATTCATCTAAGCTGTAGCTACCCATAGTAGATACAGCAGAACCTGCTGTAGTTGTACCTTGCAAGATTAATGAATCTGGAGTGTAACTACCACTTTCTTTACGGTACTCATAACCAGCAGCGAAACCTACAGTACCCGCTGGTAACTCAAATAAATCACCGCTGATGATCGCTTGAATACTTTCTTGACGGTTCTCACCTAACTCAGTCGTATCGTAGTTACGGCTGATGTATTGAAGCATTTCGTCAGTAATCTGAGTATCAGTACCCGGTTCACCGAAAATATTTAATGGTACACAACCCGGGATTACAGCCCCATCAGCATTTAAACAAACTAACGAAGCACCGTTTGAAGGGTTCATGACTGCTGCGCCATCACCATCAACGATTAATGTACCGTTAGCATCTAACCAACCTGTCGGGCCTACTGCTTCTCCTACGCGATCTAAGTTGAAGTAACCTGATGCACGCTCAACTGCGTCACTCTTACCATAGTTGTAAGAAAGTTCCCAAGAGAATGAACGTTCGCCTAACTCGAAGTCACCTTCTAAACCAAGCACTGTACGGAAAGTTTTGTAGTTACGAGAGTTTGCACGACCACCCGTTTCTAACATACGACGACGCCAGTCATTTAATACATAGCTGTTACCGTTTTGGTCTCTTGGACCGTACATATAGTTATAGTAATTATCTGCTGCGTAAGGAGCAGGAGTTGAAAAGAAAACTAATGGTGCTAACGGCTCAGGAGCGATTAAACGGTTACCACGAGTTTCAGTATAACTAATTTCAGTAAATGCTTGAATATCTTCTGCAACTTCATAATTAGCGAATACGTTTGCATATACACGTTTACTTGGCGTTTGTAAATAATTTACGGGATTGTAATTGTACGAGTCAGTTCCGCCATCACGTACACGCCAGTCACCAAATTCTGGACCACGGGTTACATTAGCATCAGCTAATGGATTGTCATCTGTTGGAGCAGACCCAGGGTAACCATCAACATTTGACCAAGGTGGAGCCGAGCTACCGCCTTGTTGTGTACTACCGTCAGGGTATGCGCGTAATTCAAATTCAGAGAACCCACGGTCACCCATGAATACATCATCCTGATCATTGTAACCAACAGCTACTACAACACTACCTTTCTCACCTACTGCGCCGAAAGTCATGTCGATACCAGTTTGAGCACCGTCACCTTCGCCTGATTCACCGTAGTTAAGCTTAACCTCGAAACCTTCAAAGTCATTACGAGTAATGATGTTAACAACACCTGCAATTGCATCGGAACCGTAAATTGATGAAGCACCATCTTTTAAAACTTCAACACGCTTAACGATTGAAGTTGGAATTGTGTTTAAATCAACTGAAGCGTTTGCTCCGCCACCACCAGCTACAACACGGCGTCCATTGATCAGTACAAGCGTACGTTCTTCACCAATACCACGTAATGAAAAACGTGTAGCTGAATCACCACCATTATTTGTTTGAGTATTTGTAGCGTTACCTGCTGCACTTGTTAAATTATTCAGCAAGTCACCAACGTTTGTCACACTCATTTTTGCGATTGCAACTTCATCAATTACACTTACTGGATTCGCACCTTCCATATCAGAACGTTTAATACGAGAACCGGTAACTTCGATGCGCTCTACTTCTTCTACCGACTCTTCAGCAGCGAACGTAGGCATTGATACCGCCGCAGCCGCACTCACACCAAAAATGGTAGCAAGACGAACGGCCTTAGCTACTTTGCTATTGCTATACATGTTTTATACTCCCTGGATCACTTTCGTGATTTTAGTTTTTTGAGTTCAAGGCTATATATTGCCTTGTTAGTTTTTTTATATATCGGTCTAAGACCAGATCTGTCGCCTAGGATATTAAACGTAATTTTGTTCTAGCGTCAACACCAATTACACACTCTTTTTGACAAATGTCATAAATTGAAACTAAAAGCACAAACAAATAGCCACGAGGCTTGTACGTTATTTAAACAGTTGAAAATTAATAAATTATAGAAGCTAGGTAGTATACGAATTATTTACATTTCATTTGATTAAACGAAAAATGACTTTCAGCCCTTTAGGCCCGTTGTTTCAATAACTTAAGAAATGCAACATTCAATTATATGACAATTAAAATGTTCATTTATGGTTTAAATATCTTCAACAACGCCCAAAAAACCACGTAAATATAACTGTACGGTTTCATGATTTTTGCATTTCTTTAATTTCTGGCTATGCCCTAATCAATTCAAACTTGGCAGTTAATACGATTTTTTACTATTTTGGTGTTTTAAATACAAAAACCTCACTAGTTATTAAAAATTAATTCAATTCTCTCTTTTAACATTATGTTAGAATTTGGTTTTATCATTAACGAGGTTAGTAAATGGAGTCGTCGCTCGACTTAGCCATGTGGCTCACAATCTGTGGCGTTGGCTTTATCGCAGGCTTTATCGATGCGATTGCAGGCGGCGGAGGAATGCTGACAGTTCCAACTTTACTCGCTTCAGGTTTACCCCCACACGTTGCATTAGGTACCAATAAGCTCGCATCGACATTCGGCACCTTTACTGCGTCTTATACCTTTTATAAGAAAAAGCTTTTTAATCCCGCTTTCTGGAAGCATGCCATTATATTTACGGCAGTAGGCTCAATCTTTGGCACAATCATTGTCAGTTTTATATCAACTGAATGGCTAGAGAGAGCCCTTCCTATCGTTATCATCGCAACAGCTATTTATACACTTATCAGTAAGAACGCGTGCCAAGAAGAGCTTGGATTGCCAGTGAAAGATCAAGACATCAAACTAAAACAATCAGTGCAAGGCACAGCACTTGGTTTTTACGATGGTATTGCTGGCCCAGGTACAGGTGCATTTTGGGTGTCTTCTAGTAGTGCGTTATACAAAATGAACTTACTTTACAGCAGCGGCCTAGCGAGAGGCTGTAACTTTGTTAGCAACTTTTGTTCATTGTTCACATTTATATATTTGGGCTATGTTAATTTAGCGTTAGGTCTAGCAATGGGAGGTTTCCTGATGTTGGGCTCATGGGTAGGCGCACACTCGGCAATAAAGTTTGGTAGCCGCTTTATACGCCCAGTATTTATTACCGTTGTTATTATTATGTCCATTAACCTCGCTTATCAGGCATGGTTCTAGGCAAACACAGAGATACTGTTAAAGAGTAATACGTTAAAGATGAAGTTTTCACTTATATTAGAAAGGTTGAAATCACTAGTTGATCAACTCAAGCTGGATGCCAAATCACTCGACAGCAAGAACCAACAGGGGCGAAACCAATACCAATTTGAAGACAAAGCGATCTTTAGCGATCACCTATTTTCAACACGAAGTGGACAATACTTTGCTTACGTGGAAGAAATTGATGGCAAGGTAAAGCAGTTAACAGATTTAATCGATAAAGAAAGTCTGTCTATTGCACAGACCCCAATTACGCAAACACTGGTAGAACAAATAGAATTGCAAATCTCGTCATTGCTAACCGCAATGCAAGCTAATAAAGCTAGGCGCAAAAAGTTTATAGCTAATAGAGCGCGGAAAGCTAACACTAAACAAGAGCAACTTAAGCAAGCCGCTCAGGCGATTCTGCTACCGACACATCAATTATACGCCAAGCTTGCAGAACACCACGAGTTCGAGAGGCGCTTAGCCGCCATGATTGCAGAGCGAGAATATAAACGAGCGGAAGCCGACGCAACGAGCTCGCAACAATTGAGCCAAGAAATTCTAGCGCTGCACCAACGGCTAGGAAGATGCAGGCAAGCTATCACAGGCATCGAGCGCGAAATAGAGTTAGCAGAAAAACGAAACAACTAGCTCGCTTAGACTTTCACCCACTCTACGTCAGTCTCACACTAATAGTTTTCAACCAGGCACATCTTTTCATTAAGAACTTACGTTTCAAGCCACTAACTAACCCCAATCCCGTTTAAGAAATTGAACTAAATGCCTGTTCCTAGATCGGAGCTTTCGACCAAGAACGATTCAATCTAACAAGGAACAGGCATGAAGAATCTAGTTGAATTATTTTGTGATGTCGATGACTTTTGCAA
>JAKVCY010000058.1 GCA_022448425.1 Thalassotalea sp.
TCTGGATAGCAGTTTCCAGCTGTCATCTGTTAGCATTAGTCTCGGCATTTGGGAAAGTTAAATTGTTTTTTGGCGAAATCATTATAACCGACCCAATTGCTGTTTACTTTTCATACCGCAAAGATCAACACGCTCTAGTAAAAGACGATTCATTAGGTCAGCCATCTTCTTATTCGTTTGTTCCATGACGTCTGGGGTAACTGTAACGATCTCGCTTACTGCAGGGTGTTTTTGCCGCGGCAGCAAACATCCAGCGAACTAAGTTGTTTCTGTCAGTCACTGTGGTGGATGCCACTAAATACTTAGATAAATCATCCGTGTAAACTCCCGCTGTGGAGTTAAATGATGTGAAAGTAGCTGCAATTGTTGTCGCTAATATGGGTAGGGCTAAAAGTCCTTTTTTCATGAGTTATCCTCTTTGGTTCTTATTTTAAATTTAAAAGTTCTTATCTAAATGAATCAGTAGTTACTTCGTTATTCTTTTTGCTACTCTTTGATTTTCTTATACAATAGCATTGTTTCAATAGATTTAGCTTTTCGTGCCCTAGCTTTGATGTTTAGTATTTCAACGACAAAAGAAAAGGCCATCGAAAAATATACGTATCCTTTAGGAATGTGAACATCAAACCCTTCTGCAATCAACGTAAAACCGACTAGGATCAAGAAGGATAGGGCTAACATCTTTATTGTAGGGTTTGCATCAACAAATTCGCCAATAGGTTTTGCAGCGATAAGCATCACTGAGACTGACGCTACGATCGCAATGACCATAATGCTTAAATGGTCCACCAGTCCTACTGCTGTAATAACGGAGTCTAGTGAGAAGATAATGTCTAAAATCGCTATTTGAACGAGAGTGGTCATAAAGCTAGCTGATGCTACACTGGTCTTTGATGGCTCTTCAATTTCAAAACTGTTATGTATTTCGTGTGTTGACTTGGCGAGCAGGAATAAGCCGCCCAATACAAGTATAATGTCTCTTCCCGATATCTCATTGCCTAGAATAGTAAAGATAGGCTCAATCAGACCCATTACCTAGGCAAGACTAAATAAGAGTACAAGGCGTGAAGCCATAGCTAGAGAAAGTCCAATTTTTCTAGCTTTATTGCGCTGCTGCTCTGGTAATCTGCCAACAAGAATGGAAATGAAAATAATATTGTCGATTCCAAGCACAATTTCTAAGGCCATTAGTGTTGCTAGAGCAACCCATGCTTCTGGGCTGGCGATCCATTCGAACATAGTTTTTATTCCTTTTGTGAAATTTTTAAGCCGAATGATGTCGTAATGAACTTAACTTATTCGCACTAAGTTAACGTTGATATAACTGCCGTTATGCCGTGTATGACCATCTGGGTTCCAATAACGGTTAGAATTAATCCCATTAACCTAGTTACTATGCTTAGTCCACTTTGGCCAATAACATTTAGAATTTTGGCGCTAAATACAAAGCATATTAAGGTAATTAAGCACAGTAAACCAAATACTGACACTGTCGTAACAATGCCAGTGAAACCTCCTGCGGCAGAATAATTCATTGCCGTTGCGATCGTGCCAGGTCCAGCTAACAGTGGCACCGCCAGTGGCGATACAGCCAAATCAATATCGTCGTCACTTTCGGCAGAGTGAAGGTGCGAGCCAGCGCCATTAAGCATGTGATAACCGACAAGAAAAACCAATATGCCTCCAGCAATACGTAATGCATCGATAGTGATGCCAAATAAGTGAAAGATAGCTTTGCCCAATAATGAAAATACTACAATAATACAAAAGGTTACGACTAATGCCTTAATTGCGATTTTCTTTTGTTGCTTCGGGCCTTTTGTACTTGTTAGCCCATCGAATGCTGCAGTATTCGCAATAGGGTTCATTATTGCGAAAAAGCCTAAGAACACTGTTATGAGATGTTCGTAGAAATTTTCCATCGTTACTTTTCTCCACCGTATTAATCGTTTAATGCTTTCGGTTTAGTGTTAGAGGACAGCTTTGTCAGTAAAGAAGCAACAAACAGTTATTACTTTACGGTCACAAGACTGGTTACGCCCCAATAAGCATTACTTTTGTTTTCCAAATGCCATCCTTTTTCGATGAGGGCTTTGCGGATATATCGGTTCATTACGCCATGACCGAAAAGTACGACATTATTTTCTTTTCCCGCAATTTCTACGAGTTGACTGGCGGCTTCATTTGCACGCTGTTTAGCATCTTTAAATGTCTCGAATCGACCTTTAATGCCAAGAATCCAAAGAAGCCGTGACAAATAAACCCAAGTCCAAGCCCTCAATTTTAAAGGGATTTTATAGCGAGGAATATCCATCTCTCTATACAGTCTATTGATTTGCTTCGGCGACTTGCCCGTATAAATTTCCAACGAGTGAATCGCTCGTGGCAAGTCACTCGATAACGCATAAAATGCTTGATAGTGAGTATCGATATTTATAGGGCGACTCTCTGGAGATATCTCAGATAAGTTGTACTGCCGAATCCAATCCGTATATTCCGCGGCGTTTAATTTGGGGTTATGCGCAGCGCTAGGTTTTCCGTGTCTAATTAAGACAATTTTCATAAACGACTTCTTTGTTGTCCTGATTCAAAGCTGCTTGGCTTAATTACCGCTATTGTTTGATTTTTCTTTAACCCGACGCAGATAGCGAATGAATCGCACCAGAATGCTTCTGGTGTATCACGGTAAATATTTCGAGAGAACTGATCGAGTATAATGATTTCGGCTAGGCTACCTTCGGCAGAGTCGCGCCAAATAAACAGCTCACCAACCTTTGCTTGATTGTGAAGACTGGTGAATCGACGTTTTATTTCGGCGTCAAAGTCATCATCTTTCTGCCACCATTTGTCAGGTGTTGTCTCTTCAAACCAAAATCTTAGGACTTCATAGCTCATTGAGAACTCCTTACATCATTCGCAACTTTACCCGCGCTAGTTAATTTTAAGCCGTTCAGCCCATTCCCATGCTTGAGTATTATAAAGTGGCACAGTCGACAACGCATGATGATGGCTACCACTGGTTTCTTTTGTTGAATACGATAAGTACATCAAAGAATTACTTTTCTCATCATAAATACGACGAACTTTCAGGCTCTTAAACAGAATACTTTTAGATTGTTTGAAAATAATTTCGCCGCTTTTTGACAAATCGATCTTCGCTAAATGCTCTGCCAAAATAGGCCCTGTTTGACGACAAGCAATCGACATATCTGAGGGATCGGAGAAGTCTAAATCAGCTTCAACATGGCTTACATGACAAGTCACGCCAGGTATCTTTGGATCTTGTTCTGATTTAATTACTACATCTTTTGTAGTAAACAAGCCCAAGCTAACTTTACCTGCATCTTCTGAACAGGCAGATAGGCCCAGGATTAAGGGGATGAATAGAAGCTTCTTCATTTTGTTGTCCATTTTTTTTGAATATCTAACCGAAAATCTTATAGTGAGTTAATAGCCTAGTTTATAGTCTAAATGTGTATTCGTTATACGCTGTTAAGTTTTATCTCTCTTGAACTAAATAAAAGGCTCATCAATTTGCTGGCGCAGCATGATTTTTCTGAATAATCTTGGCACCTTCAGAGCTTTTAATAAAGTTAAGGAATCGCTCAACTGCTGAACTTGGCGTTTCCTTGGTAATCAAAAATAAATCGCGGGATAGTGGGTAATGTCCGTTAGACACATTCGCTGAATTTGGCGCTATACCATTTAAGGAAAGCGCTTTAATCTGCTGCTGACTTTGCGCAACTCTGATAAGGGTAGTCATTCCTATACTCGCATTTGTCGTGGCGAGTGCCTTGGCCATATGGCCAGATTTCTTTTTTATTTTTATGCTGGGAGCGACCTTAATATTGGAAAAACAAGCAACGTGCTTTACTAGAACTTCCGTGTCGACTTCGCTAAAAGGGCGGATAAATTTTGAAATTAGGGCATTTGTATGAGTATCGCTTATGGTTTGCCAGTTGTTTATGTTGCCGTTATAAATTCCGCACAATTCTTGTTCAGACAAACTGTCTATCATCACGCTTTCATTGACGCCAATGACAACAGCGACCTTCGCAATCAAGTGAACGGCATAGCCAGCATCCGTTAACGCTTGAACGTCGATACCATGACTTGCCATCGCAATATCGATATCGTTACGTTTTAACGCAGCAATCCTGTCTTTTGGATTCAAGCCTTCACCTAAGTTAATTGCATCTAAGCTTTTTTCTTGATACTTCTCAGCTAATGATGCTACCAACGGCTTTACGCCAGTCGAACCATCGACCTTTATGGTTGTGAAAGCGAATGCAAATTTACTAACATGGAATAAGGAGAAAAATAGTAAAACAGCAATGAACGAGATACGCATTTATAAAGGTAAAATCCACTTAGACTAATATCAATAAGTCACTGTCGTTGTTATTGAAAAAATTGTCAAATTTCAATTTTACTGTGCCTAAACAAGGTAAAGTGCTACAGCTATTCACCTTGTTCAAAAGCCATAAATGTCTGCGCAGATGATTCCGGTTTTTCTAACATGGGTAAGTGACCCACGTCTTTCATAATATCGATAGTTGCTTGAGGTATAATCGAACTTAGAACTCTTGCACCATCAACATTAAGCACTCTGTCTTTGTCACCCCAAGTGACCAATACCTTACCTGTGTAGTCCATCAAGGCTTGCTCTAATGGAGAGTCGGGGTAGGGGCGGTTGTCCTTCATTCGGTGCATTTGCTCAAAGATCTTTGTGTTAATAATGACCCTATCTGCTGACTTTTGAGCCAAATGAGTGACTATCGGAGAAGGAATAAACGGTGGGTCGACGAATAAAAAATCAAATAGGTCGTTAAATTCGGACTCGTTGCGAGGGAGGACTGCTGGGTTTGCGCCGTTTTTAACCGCAACAAACATTTCGCTTGGTTCGGCTGTCATTACCCCGAATGGGCTAATAAGCCAAAGCGCTTCAACTTTTTTCGCGTGCTTTGCTGCAAAGTTGCCAGCGATGTAGCCGCCCATTGAACTACCAGCAAGATGAAATTGGTCGATATTAAGGGCGTTAGCAAACGCCTCAAGGCGAGTTACTTGCGAAAAAACGTCATAGTCTAGCGCTAGTGTTTGAGTGCTCTCGCCAAAACCAGGAATATCTAGAGCGATGACGTCATAATGTTTAGATAAATGCTTCGCTATTCGCGTCCAGTTGTCTTTATCTGCACCAAATCCATGTAGCATTATTAATGGTTCACCATTGCCGCCACGTAAGTATTTTATCGTCATGTCATCAAGTTCGACTGTATATGAGGATAAACCAGAAAACTGGCGTTCTACTCTGGTAATCAAATCGAAAAGCTTAGATGTTGGGGTCAATGCAAAGAGTGCAGTGGCACTAAGTGATAAAACGATGAACGTCCAAATTACTAGTCGAAACTTTGGTGCCACAACGAAAACTCCTTTTATTTTTCTATTTTGTTAAAACGGAAATAACAATGACGATATATAGTTAGCATACATGGCTACGAAATATAATCATATGTATGTTTGTAACAAAATAAGCCCAGTGAAGTAGAGCTTGATTGGCCAGCTTTTTCCTACTATTTATGTTTATACTGCGTTGGGCAATAGCCTCTCGATACTCCCTCTGGTCTGAGTTTTAAGTGTTTAGTTGTTCTACCTGAAACGCGAGCACGCCAGAGTTTAAAGCTGTTCTTTTTTAACTTGTTGCGCATGAAGCGTATGAGGTCTGCTTCTTTAAGACCGTATTGTGAAGCGATTGCTTCAAAAGGAGTTCTGTCTTCCCACGCCATTTCAATAATTCTAGATTCAATATCAGGTGTGATTTTCATTGAGCTACTTCGTCACTTTTTACTTCGTTTTCAAAGTGTGAGGTACGTTCGAACTAGTAACCAAGTTCAAATTCGGGTTAAAGAGCGTTTTTAAACTAAAGGCCTTAGTATGTGGCTATTGCAGATACTATTGCCTTTATTATTGAAGTTACAGCTTCTTCCAAATGGGGTTATCTTTGGCTGCATACCCTTTGAGCTTATACACCGCAGGCAAGAGGGCTAAACTCGTAATAAGTAGAATAACGATACCAACTAAAGAAACACTACCTACTGCGAACGCAAGGAAAAGCGAAAATAAAAACGCACCAGCAGCTGAAGCTATCGAGAGGCCGTAAACAAAGACCCATACCCAACGTGAAAGCACCGCTTTGTTTTGTAAACATTGATAAATACCGAACGCAAAAGTGATAGTTAGCAAAAGAGGTAGATAACGGCTAGCAAAACCACCGCTTTCCATCATTATCCTCTCCACTAATCTAGTGGCACCAGCAGTGACTAATAGGCCGATGTAAATAAACCACGCATATTTCATGTCGGATTAATTCTTACCCTGCAATATAAGCGAAAAAAATCATGAATGAGCATGGCTTTGAATCTGGTTGAACCGCTGCGCTAAATGGCTGGCTTGACAATAACCATGCGTAAGCGGGTAAAGACGATTTTGGCTATCAATGAAAAATAATGCGGGAAAACCACCAACTTGAAGGTGGCGAACCAACCCCAAATGTTCTTGAAACTTTTGCTCAGTTTCTTGAGATTTCAATTCTCGCTTAAATTCGGCAACTTTTAACCCTATAGAATCCGCGCAAGCAATTAGTGTGTCATCAAGTGAAGGGTTTCTAGCTTGTTGGTAGTAAGCTGATTGAATGGCTTTTACCATGTTTTGTGAGCTTTTTGGTTTTAATCGTTCTGCCGCTATTACCGCTCTGCAAGCCTTGTAAGTAGCACGATAGGGCGTGTTAATACCCCAGTAGTCATGATTGAATGTGACACTTGTTTTGTTTTCAATCTGATGCCAGTAGGATGCAATCGTCTCTTTTAGTTCTTCATCCATTGGGACGTCGTTATCGGGCGCCAAACCCCCCATCACCCAACTAACGTTTGGTTTATTTTCTGGGCGTTCAATACTTAACAGAAACGACTCAAGTTCTGGTTCAAAGCCATAACACCAAGCACACATAGGATCCATTACATATAAAAATTGCATATACCTACCAAGAATTAATAAACTCGATCACCATATTACGGCTGCGACTCTAAAAGAAGTAATGGTACCAAACAGATTGGTATTCGAATTTATCGAAATTACACGCCAGCCGTCTTTTTCAATTTCCGTAATCTGTTTATTTAATAACTCAACGTTTGGCGTTTCATGCCACCACTTTGAGGCTTTATCAAATATAACTACTTTCTTCATAACATTTCTCCATGTTTTGTGTTTCGTAAGTTCTTTCCGTGAGCTTTATTCAGATATTGGGGCCATTTTTCGATCACGTTATTTTTTGTTTGGCAGAATACACAATTGCTTGAGGTTGAATGTGATCGCAAGAGCCTGTGCCTCCTGCGATTACGTATTTATCATATTGTGATCTTAACTTGATGCTTGTTGGAAAAGTTTCCTCGTACCCACTAGGTAAAATGCACCGTAAATAAGACATATTACTGAACTCACCATCCAGAATGTCATCGAATTGTGGTGAATAGCAGGTGAATCTGTGAACCAAGGGCCAATTAATCCTAATGCGCCTCGTATCAGGTAAACAGAGGTAATTAACACTAAACAGGTTTTCAGGAGTGGTAGCTTAAAAATCACATTCGCGCCTGATAACGCATACAAGCCCCACCCAATGAGAATAGCCGAAATAACAAGTGTTGCTATTGTTGGATAGCTGTCACCATCACGCGCCATTTGCGCCATCTTTTCACCTGCGCCGAAAAATAAATACCATTCCGGGCCACCTATGATGCACGCTAAGTGCATTAACGCTGCTAAAAAACTTAGGTATCCGCCAATGACGAGGTATTTATTTTGTTCCATTTCATTCCCTTAGATAGTTAATTGAGCGATGTAATTCATTACCGAGTTAAGCTAACAAGATAAATCTTCACCAGCTTTTAAGAGCTTTATTGCTCGTTCAATGAATTTATTTATCCCTGTTTCTTCGAGCTTTTTAGTCTTTGAGAAACGAATACAACCTTTGCCGAGAGACAAACCCTTAAGTAAGTTACCTTCTGGGTCTATTTTACTGATATTACCACAATACAGGCTAATGTAATTACGTTGTGCATTAAGATGGAACAAGGTAAAGCAAATAAGTTATGCATGGAATGACTAAGTAATACCATAAACCGATATACAGTAGGTCCTCAACGAACGCTACAAATAACAAGCTGGCTATTACAACAGCGATAAATATCTTATGGTCCATTTCGAGGCATACTCCTTACTATCTTCGAGCCAATCTTTTTATTTAGTGCTGTAAACTAATGGCCAATTTTCTGAATTGCCATCGCTCTAAATTCATTATATCGATCTGCATATTCCCAAATAGAGATCAGGTGCCTTTTATTAGAATCAACGACAGAATACATCTGACAACTGTCATACGCTTTTGACAAGAAAAGCGTTTCCCAAGGATAAAATTCTGTGCTGTTTTTTTGCCACAACGTAATTCCTTTGTCGTCAAAGTCGAGTTTGTGGCTCAATGTTTTTAAAAAGCGAAGCAGCAAATAACAATACTTGATGCAATGATAGAGAACAAGAGTAGCGACAGCTCCTAAAAAGAGCGTATCTGTAATATCGCTATTGTGAATTTCACTAGTAAAGGCAAAATTTGCTATTAATATTGGAACTGCAAAGAATGCTGGCAATAAAATGAGCGCGCAGACATATGCTAATATTTTTGTCGGTTTAGAGTGTTGTACCATGCTTTCCCTCGCTAAACATTGTCGTTAATTATTCCTTTTAACTTTTCAGATTGACCTTAACTTTAAGGCCGTATTTTTTGTTCGCCTTTTGTTTGTCTATTATTTCAGACACTTTTTTGCTTTCCCATTCGTTTCCAAATGGCAGGAATACCGATAATGCGTGGCAACCTATGATTGCAGCAAATGATAAAAATACAACAATTAGTGAACCTAAATTCTCACCGCCATTGTAGTTAGGCAACATAAAAAGTAAGAAGATGCCGATAAGAAACCCTGTTAAAGCATAAAAATACTTTATTGATTTAACTTTTTCGATTGCTTGTTTCTTCTCGTGAGACTCCTCAGTTTCAAACGATTGTTCTGCATTATTTGGCACATCGCCATTAATAGACTCAAGAAGCTCTTCTGTTGTTATTTCAAATACAGCGGCTAGTGATTTCAATGTTTCCAAACCGACGCCTTCGCCTTTTTCGAAACGTTGAATTGTTCTTACATTTAAACCGCTAAGTTGAGCAAGCTGTTCTTGTGACCATTGTCTTTCTTGTCGTAATGTTTTCAAACGTGTGACCTTCGTTGTAAGAGGTGTGAACACTATAAACCAAAAAGTGCTCTGTCAGTAACGACAATTAGCTGACTGTGACCCGACAGAGTTTGTTTTATCCAGCCCTTTGGACTTGTCTACTCGATTAGTTTACGAAATTGAGCTACAGGATTAGTTGTTTATCTTTAAGGTCATTAAAAAGATGTTTAACAACAACAGAGCATTTGTCAACGTCATTGGAATCTAACCAAGCCATTTCTTCAATTTCTGAATCAACTGATAGCTCACCCGTAAACCCTGCTTGGTAACACGTAACCTTAACCATGGTTCCTTCAGGCTTTCCATCCGCTTGTGCATTAAAGGTACCGTAGTACTCAACACCATTGGCATTTATGTCTACCGATAACTCTTCTTTAATTTCACGAATTAATGCTTCACGGTCACCTTCACCAGGATCTCTTTTTCCGCCTGGAATGTAATAGGTTTCTTTGCCTTTTGAGCGAGTACAAAGTACCTTTTTATCTTTTATGTAAAGCCATGCGAGCTTGTCTATTTCTTTAACCATTGCCTTTACCACTGTTATTCCTCAATTAATGGTTTATTCGGCTGCCCACGATGATTCGATGATTAAGTTGTCATTGCTAAATAACTTGGCAGTAAACTTATCACCAAGTTTAACGAGGCCAACACCTTTAGGCGTTCCTGTCATGATAATGTCGCCATCTTCTAGTGTTAAAAATTGAGTAATATCATTGAGTAGGGCGTCTGGCTTGTGAATCATGAGTTCATAATTAGCTACTTGTATAAGCTCGTTATTAATGTAGAGTTCCATGCCGTAACTTTGTAGCTCGCCACAATCGACAAATTCACTGAACACTGCTGACTTATCAAAGGCTTTTGCCCGTTCCCACGGCAAGCCCTTACTTTTTAGAGTTGATTGTAGTTTTCTTTTAGTGAGATCTAAGCCAAAACCAACACCTTGAATCTGGCCGTTGTTAATTAAAAAACAGATTTCACCCTCATAGTGTATTTCTTCTGTTTCGTTAGTGTGAAGGTTATTCGATATTGCGGAATTAGGCTTAATAAAAATAACGGGCTCTGTTGGCATTTCATTGTTTAATTCCTTGATATGCTCAACGTAGTTTCTACCAACGCACACTACTTTACTGGGTTGGATTTCTTTTCCATTGAATTTAATTGATTTCATTAATGCGACTTTTTTTTAATTAAGGCTATGTTCCCTTAAATTGTTGCTATACTGTATATAGCATCAGTTGTTAGGTTTTTATTATGATACCAGCACAATTCAAAAAGCTATTAGTGGCGCTAGAGCATCTGACAGATAAGCAAGTTAAGGACGTGGAGAAGTTTTTAAAAGGTGATAACTTAATTCAGCCAATCATTGCTGAGCTTGAGC
>JAKVCY010000059.1 GCA_022448425.1 Thalassotalea sp.
CATAAATATTTGCCAGCGCATCAACGTTATTAGCATTGGTCCCTTCACCTAATTGCTTGAATATATCGGCATGTCGCCTGGCAATCGTATAGTGGTAGGTTTGAGTGTAGGTATTGCGGTATACCTCTTCCCCCATAACGGGGTTCGCTATAATTATGGTCAAACTTGTCAAATTTGGAGGTTCTTCCACAAGGAAAATGGCAGGTTAGCGCTTTTGTACGAAAACCTACACTTGCAAGGACTCAAGAGGACTGAAACCGCAGGATCTGATTCTGACCAATAAACGACCATCTGGCTGTTTAATGAAGTAATCGTTGCCGACCCTCATAAAGTAGTATTCAGGCTGGTATCCCATGTTCTCAAACACGCGCGATACAATTGCACTGATCACGCCTTCTGAGGCAGAGATTTGCTGGTGTAAGGGGCCCATTCGCCCATACTTAACCGCACAGCTTTAGTGGCTGAGGACTGGTCATTTTCACCGACGGTAACAAACAGGATCATTAATACCAGCGTGACGGCAATACTGACAAAAACCACTCCCTCCGCGGTGTTTGAGGAGGACGGTTGTTGCATGCCTGATGCCTCAGTGCACTATTAGGTAAAAGTGTAGGCGATCTGGCAGATGCGTCCAGTACGCGAAAAGTAAAAATAAGACTGGAGTTAGCGGCCCTAAGCCTCGTAAGGGCCGAAGTTGGCACTAAGCGGAAGTTGCTAGTCATTAATCTGTACGTCAGCTTCTAGTATTAAATTGCCCGCCGAAACATGATGAGCCTTCAATCAAAAGAGTCGGGTAAGGGTTACGTAACTCAACCATGAAAGTCGTCATTCACGCATGATAATGCTTGTTATCATGCGTGAACTTATTATACTTCAGACACTTAGCTATTAAGACACCATCCCTAATTCTTTTTCCCAATCTTTGCGCACCTTTTCAGCACATTTAATGGCAACCTCTCTGGTTCTGCTATTCGCTCTGGTCGGGTTGTCTTTGTACATAAACTTCTTTTTGGTATTACGCCATTTAACTGGATGGTATGCAACAATATAGGTTCTCTCGTATACAGACCCATTTTTATGATGTTCAACGGTTCTCACTTCAGATAAACCTGTGATCAGGTCTGACTTTGTCGCATCTGCCTTTTTTTGCCGAACCCAGTTTTTATCGGCGCCAATTAACTCTGCGTCGTTATCTCTTTGTTTCTGAGCAGCAACAAGCGAAGCTTCTTTCGATCCATAGTCTTTATCTAAAAAACGACCATATATGTATTCTTCTCCCTTTGACCTGGGAAGCGCAACGCGAAGCGTCCAACCATTTCCAAGCCTCGTTAAGTATTTCATTGCTTCATCGCGCTTCGGCATTGATGTATGACCTATTACTGATGACATCTTAAACATTTAATTGTTAAGTTCGATATAACGTGTTTATCACTTAAATGCATGTTTACACTATCTAATATGTTTATGGTTTTCCTTGCAATCTGCAATCTGCAATCTGCAATCTGCAATCTGCAATTTCGATTGAGAGTGTGGTACTTTATTTTAAAAAACATCACATGAGAAAGGATGCCATGAAGAACACTGCCCTAGTCACGATATTTTTACTTCTACTTACTGGGTGTCTCGACCCAAACACGCTCGATTCCACGTCACAAGAAACCATAAAGAGTTCTGCTCAAAGCATTACTGCTGATATGACGGAACAGGAACAGGATGAATTTGCCAAAGCCCTAATGTACTACTCACTCGGAGGACAAAACGCATGGACTTCTATGGTTGGCTCATTTGATAGCAAAAACGACGGTGCTAGCCCTGAAACGCTCATATCTATTAACCTTCAATCTCTCGATGGCCTTACCGGGCAAGAAGTGATCGAAAAATACCGAGAAGCTCTGGCGAAGGATAAAGAACTTAGAGAGCGTAAACGAGCGGAAAGAGAAGCCAAGCAAGCTAAAGCGCGCGAAGAGCAAGAAACCATCCGCAAATTACCTTCGCTTGCCGAGACATTTCTGCGTCATACAACGCAGCGCTGACCGTCACCTGAAGCTTTCCTCGATATAGCTTGATGTCCGAACGCTTCGTTTCACTGGGGCTAACTTTCAACACATAGCGGTGCATCGATTTAATAAATTACTCGAATATAGCAGAAGAAAACATTCCATTTTTAACGAATGGGGAAATAGTAGTCATCGACTTTGGGACTCGAAGACTACTAAAACCGATAAAAAGCTCTCTTATAATTATCTATCGCGTCTATCACGGTTCTTGGCTGTAGCATACTTTGATTGATAAGCTCCGAGTGAATCAATTCGTTTATCTTTTTGATCTTTTCGAGCTCACTTTTTTCTATCCATGGTTCATTGTAAACCTTTGTTTTCCCTTCATGTCTAACTACCCTTTCTTCGAAACTCGAGTAAGTACCAGTTAAGTCTAGCTTAGTTAGCTGTTTTCTTTTTGCTTCTACTTCTTGGTTGTGATGGGCGAGAAAATCGCATAGCAAAGTTCTTAAGGGAGGCTCTAACTCATATTCGTACTTCCCACTAAACGTAATCCTTATATCAGAGACATGCGGAAGTGACTTCCAATGATATAAGCATCGCATTAAATCCTGTTCTAGAGATAACCTTTCGTCAAGCGGAGGAGGCTCAAGATCAAACAGACCGTACTCATCAAATTGTAGCGACTCTGCGTACGAACTCCCTTTGCTTGGAACACTAATTGGGTGATAACAGGTCCGCTTTATATCTTTGTTTACAAAGTCTATTTCCCAGTGGCCGATATCATCTTGCAAAAAATTTGCAGATAGGTGATCACAATATCTCCACCAAATGGCCTCGCCGAACATTAGAACGTAATTATTCTGTAGGTCGAACTTACGTTGCAACCAGGCCGAAAGCTCTGGCCATAGAGTTTTAAAATATTTGAAAAATATACCTTCTCTTCGGAGTATTGCTGCTTTCGGCGATTCAGCGAGATATTTTAAAGGACTATTTAAGTTATCAGTAAACCAATAAAGTGTAGTTTTTCCGTCAATTGGGCACGTAATATCAAATTGAAATATATTTTTCACACTTGTTACTGATAGTTCTTTCAAAGACACCGCTATTATGAAGGCATTTTGTTCTACATGCTTCGGAAGTTCCTGCATTAAGTCCTTAATAATAGCAACAACATGCCATCTGATGTGAAAAGAGAAAGGCAAATAATATCGTCTCGATTTATTGACGGAGACGATCTGATCCCAGGTTTTGTAACCAAAACTTTTGGCAAAAGAATTTAACAGATCTTTTTCTCTAAGTTTTATGGGGGATAGTTGGTTATAGACGTCACAGACTAATGACGCTTCTTTTCTTATTGTTTTCAGGTTGAAATTGTCAAACGGTTTTTTTTTAATCGAATTGCGCAAACACTGACCCCATGTTTTTCCCGTCTTACCCAGCCGCTGGATTCAGTAAAGTTTGGAAAATTAAGAATTCAGTATATAAAAAACAAATTAATATGTGCTAACGCGGCACGCACTTGCGTAGTGTAACCCACAAAGGCTACTAAAAAAAGATGATGGACGAATTTATGCCTGTCTAACAGATGCTTACAGAGAATAACTAGCGATATCTCCCGCTGTTCCGCTTTTCATGGTAGGTCTTGGATATCGTAACCGTTCACCAGGGCCCTATTGACAGGCAGCTTTAAAGTCGTTGAGCAGAGGATAAGTGGTTTTATTCAGCGTCGCAGCAAGTATTGCCCGGATCCACTTCAGAGGATTCAACTTTTGTTTTCGGCAGGTTTCTACGATGGTGAGTATACGTTGTCTGAACAGTTCGCCCCGATGTGACCACACGCCATAGCTGCCTTTTCGCCACAGCACATAGCTTCGTAATGAACGCTCGGCTTCATTGTTAGTGAGGGGGACGCCATCGTGA
>JAKVCY010000006.1 GCA_022448425.1 Thalassotalea sp.
GATACTAATTGCCCGTGAGGCTTAACCATACAACACCCAAGTGGTTTTAAAGTTGTAAGACTGACACGTCATTAAATATGAGTCACGTACTCGTATGCTGAATTAAGTGATTATCGCTTTCCAATATTGTGACAGTGGATAATAGTCGCTCCTTGGCATCTATGCCAACTCGACATTAATACATCCCTGTATAAAATTCGCCTAGCGACAATAGCGTTGTAGAACCACCTGACTCCATGCCGAACTCAGAAGTGAAATGCAACTGCGCCGATGGTAGTGTGGGAGGTCCCATGTGAGAGTAGGTCATTGCTAGGCACCTAATTAGTAAGCTCAGTGTAAACTGGGCTTAAACCCTTTTGGAGGGGTTCCCGAGTGGCCAAAGGGATCAGACTGTAAATCTGACGGCTCCGCCTTCGGTGGTTCGAATCCACCTCCCTCCACCATATTAAAAAAACCGTCCTATTGGACGGTTTTTTTATATCTCGAAAAAGTATGATACATAGAAAAGCTGCCTAATTAGCAGTTTTTATTATTCTTTAAGATTATCAGATTTCTAATCTGGTGCATTTGCAAGATCTTCTCTTAATGTCTTACCCGCAAAGTAGAAGTGACAGATAGACCAGAAGCTTACCGCAGGCAAAATATATAGCATAGCATACCTAAGTGAGTCAGCTTGATATGTAGGTTGCAAATAGTCGCTCAGTAGGCCAACACTCCAGGGGCCTAGTCCTAAGCCGATAATATTTAGAATCAAAAACAAAATAGCAGAGGACATTGCTCGCATTCTAAGGCCGACTAAGCCATGGGTGGTTGCAATAACATTCCCTAAATATACGTTAGCGAAAACAGAGGGAATCACCATGTAGGCCAAGGCAGCATATTTCGTTTCTGCTAAACAAAACAAAGCGATAAATGGTAAGGCGATTAATCCTACTAGTGCAGGAAGCCACACGTACCATCGTTTATCTTTCTTCGCCAGTTTGTCAGCGACAACACCTCCGCCAAATACACCAATCGCACCGCCTACACCTATTATGAGTGCTAACCAACTGCCAAGTTCTCCTGTGGACATCCCGTGAATCCTGATCATGTAAGATGCCGCCCAACTAACGAGTCCATAGCTTACAAAAGCGGTAAGTGCTGAGCCTAAGGCTAGATTCTTAAATGAGCGTAGGCTCCAAAGTAAACTTAATACGGATTTAAAGGATGCTTCCGAACCTGTTGTTTGCCTGTTTTCGTTTAGCCCTCTAATAGGTTCTCTTAGCGTAAACCATACGATAAAGGCGAGTAAAATGCCTGGTGCGCCAACAACCATAAATGCAGTTCGCCAACCAAATGCCTCATTTAGCCAGCCACCCAACAGAAATCCAAATAAAATACCTATGTTCACACCAGTTGAGTAGAAACCTATTGCACTAGCACGAGACTCTGGTGGGAAAATATCAGAGATGATTGAGTGAGATGGAGGACTACCGCCAGCTTCACCAACACCAACGCCTATTCTCGCCAATAAAAGTTGTAGGTAGTTTTGAACAAATCCACTAATCGCTGTCATAAAGCTCCACACGAAAAGTGCAATGGCAATAATGTTCTTACGATTATGCTTATCAGCTAGCTTCGCAATAGGTATGCCTGCCAGCACATAGAATAGTGCGAATGAAAATCCGGTTAGTAAACCTAGTTGACTATCACTTAAGCCGAGGTCTGCCTTAATGGCTTCTTGTAAAATCGACAATAATTGTCGATCGATAAAATTGAAACTGTATACGATAGTTAAGAGCACTAAAGCATAGTATCGATGTGTTTTAGAATCAGCGCTTGAATTTGAATCTGACTGAGTGGGATTTGCCTGTGTATTTGGGGTATCAGCAGAAGATGTATCGACTTCTGACGCACTACCGAGATTATAATTTGCCATGAAAATACCTTTATTATTACTATATTGGTATTTAAGCATCACCCCAGTTAGACACTTAAAGTATTATTAAGATAGCACTTTCGTTAGCGGTGTTGTCAAGTGCCTCGAAAGATAGCTAACTGTTGTTGAGATTTTTAAACTCGTTGTTTAAACGCGAAAATCGCGGAAATGCTGGGTTGTCTCTAGAAAGCCCTGTAATAGAAGAAAGTAGTTTTCCTGCTTTTACTAGGGATTCTTGTTTTTTGCTTTCTATATAGATAGCGAGCAACGTTTGGACTAGGTTCAGCCTTATGCCGATATGATTGGGATAACGTTGATACGCTTCGTTAAGGCGTCTATACGCACTAATTAAGTCATTGTCTGTATAGCTGTTTGCAGCCTGATTAAGCGCCAGTTGTGTCTCTTTTCTTTCTGCTAGTTTTTCATTGGTATCGGCAACGCTCTCTGCTTCGTTAAGTAAAGCGATGTTGTCAGGTGCTCGTTCAACGACTTTCGTAATTAGCTGACTAGCGAGTGCTTGGCGATCTAAGTGACATAGAAGTTTGGCTATGCCTACAAGAGATGTGTTGTCTAAATCGTCTCCCACTTTCTCTATTAAGCTTTCTGCACTCTTAAGCATCCGCTTAGCATCGTATTCTTCTTTATTCTTTTGCATTAACCTCACTGTATGAAGCTGGCTCTGCAACTTAATACCAAGCTGATTGAAATTCCTATTTGTTTCGCTAAGTGCACTGACAACGCGGTTCTTTTTAATTTTAAATTGATAGTCACTTAACTCGTGTGCAAGTTTGTTTAAAGATTCTGAAAAGTTAAAGGCATTTTCCGGTTTGTGGTGAATAGAGTTGTATGCGATTTGATAGTTTTGATCAAAAGCGCTCGTTGCTTTTTCGTAGTTCCCATTATCAAAACATAATTTGGCGTATCGCTCGACTCGTTTTACAGATAATGGCGATAAGGTGACTGCTTTTTCCAAAACATCTTGAGCTTGCTGATATTGTTCGGTGATTTCATAACTCGTGGCGAGCCAATCATAGGATGACAAGTAAAGCGGTGATTGTTCTAGTAGACCTGAAAAGTAACTTATTGCATCGTTATAGTGTTCTTTTTGTAGCGCTATCTTTCCTAAGCCTATGGTTGCCCACTGACAGTTCTTTTCAGTTTCAAAGCGTCGGTATATTTTCGCTGCTAGTTCATACTCTTCAAGTGCAAACAGTTGTCTTGATTTAATACCAAAACACTCAGCTTGATAAGGTGTCTTTAGCTCTATCGCTCGGTCGCATAACGCTATGGCTTTTTCGGGATTTTTTTCATCTAGCGCTTGATATATATCGCCCATATCACGCTTTTTCTTGTAGCATTTGTCAAGGCGCGTCAATAAATCTTTAATGCGGTAGGGTTTGGTTAGGTAGTCGTCTGGCTTGTGCTCCAGCGCAGCAAGTACCATAGCTTGAGTATTTTCCGCCGTTATCAGGATAACAACAGACTGACGGTTAACTAGGTTATTTACTCGTAGCTCTTCTAATAATTGTTGACCATTCTTTCGGCTATCACCCAGATCGTAACCGAGTAACAACACATCATAGTGGTTTTCGGAGCAACGCGTAACAATGTCATTCGAGTAGCCGCTGGCTTCAATAACATCTGGCTGGAGGTTAAACGCGAATTGCTTAAGTAAGTCGCGTGACGGTTTCAGACTATCAATAATTAAAAATCTTTTATCTCTATAATCTGAAACGGCCATATCTATCCCTTGGGCGACAACTTTCTCTAATGTATTTAGCTAAATTTTCACTGAAAGTCTATTTTTATCCACAGTTAACCCTGTTTAATTTACGCAAATCTGCTTTTAATCGTTCTAATGGTAAGTTCCTATTTACTCCTTGAGTGGTTTACCAACCAGCACAAGGACGATATGTGTTGACTAGGCTGTGTAACTAGGAAAAGCTTCTGCATCTCTCTGCGACGTACGCTGTTACTACTGTGAGGCATATTTATTTTTCTAACTTCTTAAATAAACATAATAAAATTTAATTACTTACATATACGAAAGATTTAGTAATTTACTTGAGCAATTGAGTGTTACTTGCTATAACAAGATTCTTTTTGACGAATAAATAGGCAAGCTATACATGGAATATAGTGAATCAATAATTAATAGCGGTGTTACTTACGATCACCAATGCCCATGTTGTGGAGAGCAGAAACATCACGTAAAAGGTGTGATCAACTACGCCTATTTAATGCTTGAAAGCTTACCGCTTTTTCCAACCGCTCGCAGTGTCAAACTAGAATGTAGCAATTGTTTGCACATTACAGTTAGTAGTGACATGAATCACGAGCTCTACCGTCGCCTGCTGACATCATCATTTAATGTTTTCCACTTTGTTATTAAGTTTATCGGTGCTTTTCTACTCATATTGTCACTATTCTATTGGTGGCAATCACATGAGAGTGAACAAGCAGGGGTGGAGCGTATTGTAGAATACCCTGCTGTTAATGACTTTATGCTGCTCGATCATCGTCAGCTTGTTAGCGATTATCGTCCTAGTGAGAAGTACCGTATTGCCCGGGTAGTCGACATCACTGGAGACAAAGTTTCTTTGGTGATGGGGAATTTCTTCTATGCTTTTACATCTTCATTCAGAGACGCTATCGCAACAAACCAAACAGCTGCCTTTAATTACTTTGGCAAAAAGCACTATGTATTCACGTTGGCAGAATTAAAACAGTTGCGGTTGAACAACGGCATATTGAAAGCGGCGCGACCTGTGGGGAATTTTTTGTTCGGTAGTTTCGTTATTAATGATACAGGTTATCGTGTTGGTAGTGCTTATATTCCGGGAGAACGAGAATATGCCTCTGGGTTGGCGTATGAGCAGGCTTACTACCTAGAAGATAATATGTTCAGGGCATTTGAAAAAATGGAAACCTCTGCGAAAATGGGGTTTTCTTTGGGACAAATTCGATTGGCAGAATACTACTTAGCTGGTGATGTTGTAAGAACCGACTTTAACCAAGCATTGAACTGGCTAGAAAAGGCGTCATTACAAAGCAATGAACAAGCGGTTAGGAAGTACGCCACTGTATGTAAGCAGACAAAAAATTGCTATTTGGCGGGTTTCTACGACAATCTCATAGCGTCAGGCGTAAATCTAACAGTTAACTACGACTACAAGATTAGAAAGTAGCTGCGACTGGTTAATACTTCGTTTTATTGCTCGCTTTCATTACGAGCCAAGATCAAAAATTAAAGTGCGCTTAGTTTAGGGCGCACTTTGATTCAAATCATTTATCGTCTTCTTTAACTCTGCCGATAGACTGTTGTCTACCAACATAATGTCGATAATTTCATTGGTTTCGGCAACGCTCAAATCCATCAACTCGGTAATGTGGCTATCTTCCTTGATACCCAATGCTTGCCATAAACGGCTCTGTTGAGTACTCATAATGACCTCCGACTGTATGTTAGTACTACGTGTAATCAAGCACTCGAGATCAGAGGTCAATATCACAGCTGCTATGCGCGAATACTATGTTTTCTGCTGAAACTGTCCCACCTGAACATCTAACGATTCAGCAAGCTGGTTTAGCTCACTGCTGTCCTGCGCGATATTCGCTACGTTGGTCATATTTTCAGTTGAAATCGCTCTGATGTCAGTCATGTTGATATTGATATCATTAAGAGTGACTGATTGCTCTTCAGTCGCTGTCGCAACCAAACGGTTTGTATCAGAAATCTCTTCTGTAAGCGCGTTGCTTGAAGCCAGTATATCTTGTGCTTTTGCGATCGAATTACTGGTATCTGAAGACTGACGAATAATAGCTTCTATCTCTTGCGTAGCCGCATTAGACGTCTGCTGTAGGCTATTCATGATATCTTGAATTTCTGTGGTTGAAGCGGCTGTCTTACCAGCTAAACTGCGTACTTCTTCGGCAACAACGGCAAACCCTCGACCATGTTCACCTGCTCGAGCTGCCTCAATTGCTGCGTTGAGTGCTAACAGATTCGTCTGATCTGAAATTGTTTCAATAACACCAAGTGTTTGGGCAATAGTGTCAGTGTTTTCTGTAAGCGTGTTATTTACTTTGGAGACATCGTGAATTTTATCCCCCAATTCACCGACATCGGCTTTTGTGGTTTTAATCACTTCATTTACCGAAGCACTATTTTGTCTCACGTTTTCAGCGAGGTCAGATGCTTTCATCGCATTTTGTGCGATATCAGATACCGTGATATTAATTTGCTCAAGAGCGTGCGAAATATGATTAGTATTTTGATCATTTGCATCTGCACTTTTTAACGTTTGATTAGCCTTTACACTCAGGCTATCTGCTGTTGTACGCAATAGGTTGCTACTTTATGCAACAGTCACAAACAGAGTTGAAAGTTTGGAGATAAATGCATTGTACCCTGCAGCAACACTAATTAGCTCTTGCTGCCCTGTTTCTGGTAGACGGTAATTCAGATCAGCATCACCTTGTCCCATACGGGTAAATAAACTGGCAAGTGTTGCGATTGGACGTGTAATTGAGTTGGCAATCAATAGTGCGAAGATAGCGGCCTTAATCGCCACAACGATTGTCCAAATAACAATATTAAGCGTCGTTTGATTTAAGCTGCTGAATACTTCTGCTTTAGGTACTTGCGTAACAACGAACCACTCTGCATTTGGTATATAGCTTGAGGTCACAATTAGCGGTTCTTTTTGGTTTTCAACTTCAGCTAGGTTGAATTCGTCAGGCACGGTTAGCATAGTCGCTGCGTCTCCGTAAACTTCTCTGATATGTTTTCCGATTAAGCTTTTATCCTTGTGAAGTTGAATAATGCCACTTTTATCGACCAAGTAGACAAATCCTGTTTGTTCCAATTTGAATGCATTAAGAAGTTTAACCACGTCATCGAAAGATTTAGCGATGCCTGCCAAGCCTACACCATCAACTTGTTGATAGTTTACAAACAAATCAATATTGTCAGAGCCTGGGTAAATGTAAATGCTGACGGAACTCGCTTTACCGCTATTGGTAAAATTGAAAAAACAACCGTCTTCGTCATTATTGATTAATCGACGAAGAAAGCCTTTTTGATTCCAATAGTCAGCAGTATTGCGATTGGCAAACGATGTTTTACTGAAGCCGTATTCATTAGCAATGTTATTCAATTTATTGAGTAGAAGAGTTTCACCTTCACTATTGCTACCCTCTTTTTACTATGCCAATAGGTGGCTGTCGGTTGCAATCATGTTGGCTACTGAGCTCATTAAGCGAATTTTGCTGTCTATCTCGCCACTTATATTCTTAATTGCAAACGGTAGTTCAATGTTTAAAAGGCGATCTTCTAATTGCTTTTTAACCGTCCACTGACTAAATCCGCCAATGAGAAGTGCGGTTAATAGAACAAAACCAATAATGGAAAGCGAAATTTTTTGTTTGATAGATAACGCCACTTAAACATACCTCGTACCTAGAATGCAGGCTAAGGAAATATAGTAACCGCAGTTCGTTACTTGTCCATATGGTTAAGTGTTATGTCACATATATTTTATCAAGAAAAACGCTTGTTTTGTCTGTGTTGTAACCGATTGGTCAATAAAAGTGAGGAGGGTGGGCGATACCTGCGCTAGCCATACTTGAAAAACTTTCATGTAAAGACCGAGTAACGCCCATTTGCAGCGAGCAAATTTGGTTAGCTAGCTCATCTTGAACTAGCTAGCTTGGAAGCGATTAAAGATTCGCTTCAACAATACGTTTCATATCTGTCATGTAGCCACGTAATTCTTTACCAACTACTTCTACACCATGACTGCGAATTGCTTCGTTTACTTCAATCAATCTTACGTTGTCAACGCCGTTAGATTGGCTTGCTAAACCTTCACCTAAATCTTCAAGTGATAGTTTGCTTACGAAGTCTGAAAGTAGTGGCACAGCAGCGTGGCTAAATAAGTAGTTACCGTATTCTGCAGTATCAGAGATTACAACGTTCATCTCGTAAAGCTTGTTACGAGCAATACAGTTAGCGATTAGTGGAGTTTCGTGAAGTGACTCGTAGTAAGCAGACTCTTCGATGATGCCTGCAGCAACCATAGATTCAAACGCTAACTCTACACCCGCTTTAACCATAGCGACTAAGAAAATACCGCGGTCATAGTATTCTTGTTCGCTAATTTCAGTATCGCAATCCGGTGCAAGCTCAAATGATGTTTCAGCCGTTTGTGCACGCCACGTTAGTAAGTTAACGTCATCGTTTGCCCAATCTTCCATCATCGTACTTGAGAATGTACCGTCAATGATATCGTCCATATGCTTTTCAAAAAGAGGACGAAGGATAACTTTAAGCTCGTCAGCCATGTCGTAGGCTTTAATTTTCGCTGGGTTAGAAAGTCGATCCATCATGTTGGTGATACCACCATGTTTTAGACCTTCAGTTACAGTTTCCCAACCGTATTGGATAAGTTTGCGAGCGTAGCCAGCATCAACGCCATTTGCGACTAATTGTTGGTGACCTAAAATTGCACCTGTTTGCAACATGCCACATAGGATAGTTTGCTCACCCATTAAGTCTGATTTTACTTCGGCAATAAACGAAGACTCTAATACACCAGCGCGATCGCCACCTGTTGCAGATGCATAGGCTTTGGCAATGGCTAAGCCGTCACCATTAGGATCATTTTCAGGGTGAACGGCGATTAGTGTTGGTACACCAAAACCGCGCTTGTATTCTTCACGAACCTCAGTACCTGGACATTTAGGTGCTACCATAACAACTGTAATGTCAGGGCGAACCTGCATACCTTCTTCTACGATATTGAAACCGTGAGAGTAAGCTAGTGTTGCGCCGTGTTTCATTAGCGGCATAACCGCTGAAACTGCTGAAGTATGTTGTTTGTCTGGTGTTAGGTTAAGCACTAAGTCCGCTTGTGGTATTAGCTCATCGTAAGTGCCAACAGTGAAACCATTTTCAGTGGCCCACTGCCATGATTGACGTTTTTCAGCGATAGCAGCTTCACGTAATGCGTAAGAGATGTTTAAACCTGAATCACGCATGTTCAAACCTTGGTTTAAACCTTGAGCACCACAGCCGACGATGACAATGTTCCAATCTTTTATGAAGTTACAGCCGTCTGCAAACTCATCGCGTTTCATAAAACGACACTTGCCTAACTGTGCAAGTTGCTCTCTTAAACTTAGGGTATTGAAATAATTTGCCATTGTTTTTCCAGCCTTACTGTGAATACTGTTTTCAGCGTTTAACGCTATTCATTTGAATATTAATGCATACCTTAGTTGAAAATGCTCGTTGCTTAAAGTGAATTGTTTGCATTATAGTGTTGCATATTTTGCAATAATGGTTGGCGAATGGAGGCTTGACGATTCAATGGATTCAAAATCTTTAGCAATGTTTCAACATTTAGCGACTGAATTACATTTTGGCAAAACAGCCGAGGCTTTTTACGTTAGCCCTTCCACTTTGAGTCGCACGATCACAAGGCTTGAACAAGAGCTTGGCTGTCAGCTATTGCATCGAGACAACCGAACGGCGACTTTAACCGCAGCGGGAGAACAGCTTAAAGCCTATGCAGATCAGCAAATCGAGCAACTTGCATTACTCAAACTTGCACTAAATCAGCAGCAAGCACAGCTAACCGGTAAATTGCATTTGTATTGCTCGGTAACTGCGGCGTATAGCCATTTACCACAACTGATTGATAAATTTAGACAGCAACACCCACTGGTGGAGATAGTCCTTACGACAGGTGATGCAGCCGATGCTCTGCCTCAAATTCAGCATCAGCACGCAGATCTCGCTATTGCTGCTAAGCCTGATAATTTATCGAGCAGCTACTATTTCCACCATATCGCAGATATACCACTAAACATCATCGCACCGACTATCGCTTGTCAGGTGCAACAGCAACTGCAAACAGACTCAATAGACTGGTCAAAGGTTCCGGTTATTTTGCCGGAGCATGGTTCTGCTCGTACTCGGTTTGAAAAGTGGTATCGTTCCATGCAGTTTGGCAAAGCAAATATCTACGCCACCGTTTCAGGACACGAAGCCATCGTCAGTATGGTTGCCTTAGGTTGTGGCATCGGTATTGCGCCGTCTGTAGTCGTCGAACACAGCCCGGTGAAGGAACGTATCGCCACTTTAGAAATTAATCACCAGTTCACACCATTTGAACTAGGCATCTGTTGCCTGAATATCAAAAAAGATAACCCGCTTATCAAAGCGTTCTTTGAAGCGATTAAATAATCATTTGGCAAGTATTAGACTGCGATAGCCTCGGTCAAATGTCTTAGAATCCTGTCCATTGCTCGATAGGAAAGTGCTTCAATTAGGTGCTCATGAGCTATATGTTCACTCCCTTGCATATCCGCCAAAGTGCGAGCAATTTTCAAAATTTTGTGATGTGCTCGGGTCGACAGTCCAAGCTTTTCAACGGCGAGCTCTAAAAACTCATTATCGCTGGCAGACAAAGCGCAATGTTCTCTAACTTCAGGGCTAGTCAAGTGGGCGTTGGCTTTGTGTTGGCGAAGCAGTTGCACTTTGCGACAAGCGGCTACTCGTGCTCGGACTTGTTCGCTAGACTCCTGTTTTCCGTCGTCATTTGCCCACATGCCACGTGGTAGACGAGCAATCTCAATTTGTATATCGATACGATCGAGGAACGGGCCAGACAGACGATTCAAGTACCGTAAGGTTTGCTCGGGTGTACTGCGCTTATCGTTATAGAACCCTGTTGGGCTAGGGTTCATTGCGGCGACTAATTGGAACTGAGCTGGGAATGTTTGCTTGTGGTTCGCACGAGAAATGGTAACTTCGCCCGACTCCAACGGCTCTCTGAGCACATCAAGAACTTTGCGATCAAACTCCGGTAATTCATCCAAAAACAACACACCATTGTGCGCTAGTGATACTTCTCCCGGCTTAGGCTGGCTGCCTCCGCCGATCAAGGCTGGTGCTGACGCTGTATGATGAGGCGCACGAAAAGGTCGAATGCCCCAGTTTGAATCGTCAATGTCGCTTTGGCTGATAGAGTGGATCGCAGCGCTTTCAATGGCTTCGGCTTCCGTCATTTGAGGCAAAATTGTGCTAAGTCGGCTGGCGAGCATGGTTTTACCTGTACCGGGTGGCCCAACAAAAAGTAGATTATGTGAACCGCTCGCAGCTATCTCTAGCGCTCTCTTCGCCAATGGTTGACCTATGACATCGGCCATGTCGAGCAAGTGTTCAGGTTCAGGTCGCGAACTTTGAGTTCCAACGAAATAGGGCAAAGTTTGTTGCCGTGCAAAGTGAGGGAAGAGCTGCTGCAAGTGCTCTATGGCGATTACTTTCTCAGCGTTAACCCATTTAGCTTTCTCCGCATTGGATTGTGGAATGATCAGTGTTCGTCCTGATTCTTGGCAGGCGAGCGTTAAAGGAATCTCACCAATGATAGGGCGTAGTTCTCCTGATAGTGCAAGCTCACCCGCGAACTCATAATGATTAAGCTCCTCACTGGGCAGTTGCTGTGAGGCAGCGAGAATACCGATGGCAATAGGCAGGTCAAAACGACCGCCTTCTTTGGGCAGATCGGCAGGAGCTAAGTTGACCGTAATTCGCTTCGCGGGGAACTCGTAGCCGCAGTTAATGAGCGCACTTCGCACTCTGTCTTTAGCTTCTTTGACGGTAGTTTCTGGCAAACCAACAATCGAAAAAGCAGGCAAGCCATTAGAGATGTGTACTTCAACAGTAACCAGTGGTGATGACAAACCGAGACGCGCACGGCTGTAGACACAAGCAAGTGACATAAAAAATCCATTTAAATCAATCCATTTGTTATTCAGTGTAGTCAGCGAATTGGGACTTTGCGAATTTGCTTATAACAATTCATGCCAAGCCCTGATAAAAAAGCTTTAGAAAAATGCTTGCACTTCTAATACTGGGTATGTTACTAATTTAAAAAGATAGACCGATTAAATATTATTTCAGAAAAAATAAATAAATATGCAACACGTTAGCGCAATTATTATTAACATTCTCGTCGTGGTGATTATTAAATCATCGCGGGGGTGTTTGTTGCGCTAGAAAAAATTTTCTGAAAGAACCAACACGAAAACCCCCGCTCCGAAAGGACCGGGGGTTTTTATTTAGCTTAACTTTTTATTTTAAAATGCGGACATAATAATGGAAAACGCAACATTACCTCAAACAGTCACCTATACAGGCGCTTCGCTTTTGTTCGAGGTACTCCAACAGCACGGTGTTGAACACGTCTTTGGTTATCCAGGTGGTGCCATCATGCCAATTTACGACGCGCTTTATGACAGTGATGTAAATCACTTTCTGTGTCGTCATGAGCAAGGTGCTGCGTTTTCTGCCATCGGTTATGCAAGAGCTGCAGGCAAAGTCGGTGTTTGTTTTGCAACCTCTGGTCCTGGTGCAACAAACCTGATCACGGGTTTGGCGGATGCGTTAGCGGATTCTATTCCGATCGTTGCAATAACCGGTCAAGTACCAACTGGCGCGATGGGTTCTGACGCGTTCCAGGAAATTGATGTTTTTGGTTTATCGCTAGCATGTACTAAACACTCTTTCCAAGTGTCTGATGTCAATGACTTGCCGAACGTATTACATCAAGCATTTGCGATTGCTTTAGAAGGCCGTCAGGGCCCTGTTTTAGTGGATATCCCGAAGGATATTCAATTGGCACAAATAGAAACAACGCTTGAAGATTTTTCGCGACTAACCAACAAAGTGAAACTTCCACCAGCAAATGTTGGCAGTGCTATTGCACTTTTGAGCAGCGCGAAAAAACCAATCCTTTATGTGGGTGGCGGTGTTGGTATGGCCAATGCGGTTGATGAGCTAAGAGCTTTTGCAGACACCACAGGTATGCCAAGTGTTTCAACTCTGAAAGGACTAGGTGCTATCAATCCTGATGATGAGCACTACTTAGGCATGCTCGGCATGCACGGTACTAAAGCAGCCAATTTAGCGGTTCAAGAGTGTGATTTGTTGGTAGCCGTTGGAGCACGTTTTGATGACCGTGTAACCGGTAAGTTAAACGAATTTGCACCCAATGCAAAAGTGATCCATTTCGATATCGACACCGCGGAAATCAATAAGCGTAGAGCCGCTCACGCTTCAATTCTAGGCGATTTAAAAGTTAATTTGCCAGCGCTTGAAATACCGTTATCAATTGAAGATTGGCAATCACAGTGTTTGGCAATGAAGCATGATTTTGCTTGGCGTTATGACCACCCAGGCGAAAATATTTTTGCACCTGCGGTATTAAAAGAAATCAGCGATAGAATGCCTGACAAAACTTGTGTGACAACGGATGTAGGCCAGCATCAAATGTGGGCTGCACAGCATATGCAATTCCAAGATCCAAGTGACTTCTTAACCAGCGGTGGCATGGGCACCATGGGCTTTGGTTTACCTGCAGCGATAGGTGCGCAGGTTAGTCGTCCGTACGACTGCATCGTGGCCGTGACTGGCGATGGTTCATTCATGATGAATGTGCAGGAATTATCAACGATAAAGCGCTTCCAGTTACCAGTTAAAATCGTTGTTATCGACAACGCTAAACTTGGCATGGTGCGCCAATGGCAAGACTTATTCTTTAATGGTCGTTTAAGTGAAACCGACTTATCGGACAATCCAGATTTCGTCATGTTGGCCAGCGCGTTTGATATCAAGGCAAAACAGATTTCCAAAAAATCAGAAGTCACTGATGCTATTGAAGAAATGCTTGATCACGATGGCCCATACCTACTGCAAGTTAAAATCGATGCCAAAGAGAATGTTTGGCCGCTAGTACCACCTGAAACAGCGAACGACAAAATGATGGAGAGCACACATGAATAATTACCAATTAACCATCAAAGTCGACGACAAACAAGTTGTACTCGAGCGCATTTTGCAAGTAACACGCTACCGAGGCTTTCTCATTCACGGTATTCACGCGGAAGTAAACACGGGCACACAATTAGGCACCGTCGTATTGCAAGTTCACAGTGAGCGTCCAATTAGTTTACTTATCGACCAAATCAATAAACTGATCGACATCAAAGAAGTCAAAGTGGACAATGACGTCACAGCACAAATCGTCGGTTAAAAGGTTATAATCGCGAATGTGGAAAGTGAGCATTAAGCTCTTATACAAATATTTCTAGGTAGCTAAATAATTCTTTTCTTAGCTACCACAAACAACAGATAAATTAGGAACAAAACATGGCTAAAGTAAGCGCAGAACTCATTTGGTATAACGGTAAACTCATCCCTTGGGCTGATGCTACCGTGCATGTGATGAGTCACGCTCTACACTACGGTTCTTCAGTATTTGAAGGCATTCGTGCATACAAAACTCATAAAGGCACTTGCTTCTTTCGCTTAGACGATCACATCAAGCGCCTTTTTGACTCAGCAAAAGTTTACCGCATGGACATCCCATTCGAATACGACGAAGTGATTCAAGCGTGTAAAGACGCAGTTGTGAAAAACAACCTTGAAGCTGCTTATTTACGACCGCTAGCATTCTTGGGTGATATCGGTATGGGTCTTCGTCCACCATTAGATGCAAAAGCAGATTTAATGGTTGCAGCGTTTAGCTGGGAAGCATACTTAGGTGCCGATGCAATCGAAAATGGTGTGGAAGTAGGTGTTTCAAGTTGGAATCGCCTAGCACCTAACACAATGCCTACGGCTGCTAAAGCTGGCGGTAACTACCTTTCTTCTCAGCTAATTTCTATGGAAGCTGGTCGTCATGGTTACACTGAAGGTATCGCTTTAGACGTCAACAACATGGTGAGTGAAGGTGCAGGCCAAAACTTATTCTTAGTGAAGAATGGCGTGATTTACACACCATTTAGTACAGCATCAATTCTACCGGGCTTAACTCGCGATACAGTAATTACACTAGCAAAAGACCTAGGTTATGAAGTGCGTGAAGAGCCTATTTCTCGTGAATCATTATACCTAGCAGATGAATTCTTCATGACAGGTACTGCAACTGAAATTGTGCCAGTGAAATCAGTTGATGGTATGCCAGTAGGAACAGGTAGTCGTGGTCCAGTGACCGAAGCATTGCAAAAAGCATTCTTTGGTATTTTTGATGGTACTACAGAAGATAAGTACAACTGGCTGGAGGCAGCCGAATAAATAGGCTATTTGACTGATTTTCTTTGTTAGAAGTGCTCACCTGCTAATTGCAGGTTGCGCGCTTCCGCCGCGAAAATCAGCCAACTATCTCAATTTATTTCAATCGCCTAAACAAATTAATTTCAAAAAGAACAAAGTGATAGTAGGAAGAAACAAATGCCAAAATTAAGATCTGCCACCTCGACTCAAGGCCGCAATATGGCGGGTGCTCGTGCACTGTGGCGTGCCACGGGAATGCAAGACGGAGATTTTGGCAAACCTATTATTGCTGTTGTTAACTCGTTTACTCAATTCGTCCCAGGTCACGTTCATTTAAAAGATATGGGACAACTAGTTGCTGGCGCTATCGAAGAAGCTGGTGGTGTTGCAAAAGAGTTTAATACCATTGCAGTTGATGATGGTATCGCTATGGGTCACAGCGGTATGTTGTACTCGCTGCCATCTCGCGACTTAATCGCCGACTCAGTTGAATACATGGTAAATGCTCATTGTGCTGATGCTATGGTATGTATCTCTAACTGTGACAAGATCACTCCAGGTATGTTAATGGCGGCAATGCGTCTTAATATCCCTGTAATTTTCGTGTCTGGTGGTCCAATGGAAGCTGGTAAAACCAAGCTTTCAGATCAGATTATCAAACTCGACTTAGTTGATGCCATGATTCAAGGTGCTGATCCAACAGTCTCTGACGAACAAAGTGACCAAATTGAACGTTCTGCTTGTCCTACTTGTGGCTCTTGCTCCGGTATGTTTACCGCCAATTCAATGAACTGTTTAGCAGAGGCTCTGGGCCTAGCATTACCGGGTAATGGCTCGATGTTGGCGACACATGCTGATCGCAAGCAGTTATTCTTAAAAGCGGGCAAGCAAATTGTTGAACTAACCAAGCGTTATTACGAGCAAGATGACGAATCAGCGTTGCCACGCAATATAGCTAGCCGTGAAGCGATTCACAATGCTATGTGTCTTGATATTGCGATGGGTGGTTCAACTAATACGATTTTGCACTTACTAGCCTTAGCGCAAGAAGCGGGTACAGACTACACCATGAAAGACATGGACGAGTTATCTCGCGTGGTACCTCAGCTATGTAAAGTGGCCCCATCAACGCAAAAATATCATATGGAAGATGTGCATCGCGCGGGTGGTGTTATTGGCATTTTAGGAGAATTGGCGCGCGCTAATTTACTTAATTTAGATGTTACCAATGTACTAGGTACTAGTTTATCTGAGCATTTAGCACAGTACGATATAAAGGTCACTGATAGCGAAGAGGTCAAAGAATTCTATCGTGCGGGTCCAGCTGGTATTCGCACAACTCAAGCATTTAGCCAAGATTGTCGTTGGGACACACTTGATGACGACCGTGAAGAAGGGTGTATTCGTTCGATTGAGAATGCCTTCTCTACAGAAGGTGGTTTAGCAGTACTTTCAGGCAATATTGCAGCAGATGGTTGTGTGGTTAAAACCGCTGGTGTTGCAGATGAAAATCTGACTTTTACTGGTCCTGCACATGTTTTCGAAAGCCAAGATGCTGCAGTTGAAGGTATCTTAAACGGTAATGTCGTGGCTGGTGAAGTGGTGGTTATTCGCTACGAGGGGCCTAAAGGTGGTCCTGGTATGCAAGAAATGCTTTACCCAACAACATACTTGAAGTCGATGGGGCTTGGCAAAGCTTGTGCATTGCTGACAGATGGCCGCTTCTCAGGCGGAACGTCTGGTTTATCAATAGGTCACGTTTCACCAGAGGCCGCAAGTGGTGGCTTAATTGCCCTAGTTGAGCAAGGTGATGAGATCCACATCGATATTCCGAGCCGCACGATCAAGCTAAATGTTAGTGAAGAAACACTAGCTTCACGTCAGGCTGAAATGGAGTCAAGAGCGAAGCCTTGGCAACCGATGGACCGCGTTCGCCTAATTAGCTATGCATTAAAGAACTACGCCATGCTAGCGACAAGTGCAGACAAAGGTGCAGTTCGAAATCGCGAGTTACTTGACAGCGTAAGCCCTGACTAAGACCAGATAAATGTATTGCCCACAAAAGGTGAATTGGAGCAAAAAATGACAACACCAGAGCCTGTGACAAAAACACTAAGCCAAGAAGAGATAGCGCTGGATTACCTGCGTAAGATCTTGCTGGCGCCTGTGTATGATGTGGCAAAAGAGACCGATCTAACGGCACTTAACAAAATATCGGCTAGGTTGGGCAATCAGATTTTCTTAAAACGAGAAGACCAACAGCCGGTCCACTCATTTAAGCTACGCGGTGCTTACAACAAACTTGCTAATTTGCCCAAGGCACAAAGCCAACACGGTGTGGTAGCCGCATCTGCAGGTAATCATGCACAAGGTTTGGCACTAGCAGCCAGCCGTTTGGGCATTGACGCTACTATCTTTATGCCAATCACAACACCAGACATCAAAGTAGAGAATGTGCGTCGCTTAGGCGCAGAAGTGCGCCTAGTAGGTAAAAGTTATAACGACGCACAAACAGCATCGATTGAATGTGCAGAGAAAGAACAAAAGACATTGATTCACCCATTTGATGACATTGATGTAATTGCTGGACAGGGCACAGTTGCCAAAGAACTATTGCAGCAGCAGAGCAAGCTTGATGCGGTATTCATTCCAGTTGGTGGTGGTGGTTTGCTTGCCGGTATGGCGGTTTACCTAAAGCAATTGCGTCCAGACATTAAAGTTATTGGTGTTGAAGCGGAAGATTCTGCATGTTTGAAAGTGGCAATGGAGTCAGGTCAACCTACTGATCTCAGTCATGTTGGTTTATTCGCTGATGGTGTTGCTGTGAAGCGCATCGGCGAACACACGTTTGATGTGATTAAACACTATTGTGATGATGTGATCACCGTCAGCAGTGATGAAATCTGTGCCGCGATAAAAGATGTTTTTGAGGAAACACGTGTTATAGCTGAACCAGCTGGCGCACTATCGCTCGCTGGTATCGTCAAGTATTGCCAGACCAGTGCTGGCAATGAGTCGCTAGCAGCAGTACTTTCAGGTGCAAATATGAACTTTCATAGCTTGCGCTATGTGTCGGAGCGTTGTGAGTTAGGTGAGCAAAAAGAAGCTGTGTTGGCGGTAACAATCCCTGAGCAAAAAGGTAGTTTCAGAACCTTCTGTAAAACCTTATCAGGTCGCGGAATTACAGAGTTTAATTATCGTTACGCGGGCTCAAAAGAAGCAAACATTTTTGTTGGTGTTAAGCTTTCTGGTGGTGTTGAAGAGCGTGTCGCTTTGCAACAAACGCTGACAAATGCAGACTATCAAGTACGAGACTTTACTGATAATGAGCTAGCGAAACTCCATGTACGTTACATGGTTGGCGGCCAAAGCCCGCAAAACACGGTTGAACGTATTTTCCGTTTCCAATTCCCTGAATACCCAGGAGCTTTGGAAACCTTCCTTGATACTTTAGGGGAAAAGTGGAACATCACTTTATTCCATTACCGTAACCATGGTGCGGCGTTTGGCCAAGTGCTTGCTGGCTTCGAGGTTAACGACGAAGACCAGTTAGCGTTTTTCAGGCACTTAAAAGACTTGGGCTATGAATGGCAAGAAGAAACACAAAATCTTGCGTATCAATCATTCCTTAAGTACTAAAACCCCATTACAGTAGGAGGAAACTTCTACTGTAACGAACAGCCATGGCATCGTTTATCCGATTTTTCTTTACCTACCTCGTATTTCAATCCATCGCTTTCGCACAACCCTCTGAGATAGACATTAAAGCAATAGCTTCCGACTATTTTGATGTTTATGCTGAGGGCAAAAACTTTAACCATTTCATGTCGTTTTATGATGAAAGCGCCGTACTTGAAGATATTGTGTACGGTAACCATATCAAGGGCAAAAGCGCTTTGTCTGCCTTCTTCAATTGGCCAGATAAAAAGTTTGTTATGACCTCAGAGGTTAATCTCGTGCTATCACAATTATTAGTGGATGGAATGCAGGTGAGTGCTCAAGGGTACTTTACTCAGTTTGAGTATGGTGTAGAGGTTTTGGGTCCTTGGCACTTTACCATGCATTTAACTTTCAACGAGCGTGGAAAAATTGTTAAGCAAGTAGATTGGATAAACTATACACCCAGAGAAAACTTCCTCGGTGGCGAGAACTTAAACGACAGCCTCCCTCCTTTATAACTAGATGTTATTTACAGTTAGTTGCAAAAAATCAAATCATCTGACATATTATGTCTTGTGCAATTTTGCACCTCAATCATAAAAAGGAGATCACAATGATAAATAAAGGATTAACGACGAATAATGAGTTAGATAGTAACGCCATTAACAATGTCGCTAAACACTTCAAGGTCGGCGGTATTGTTACTGTAGTCTTTATCTTTGTTTGGATGATTTTTTACACCATTGATGAAGGCCATGTGGGGATTGTAAAACGCTTCGGTGAAGCGACAACGCAAGTGAATCCTGGCTTACACCTAAAAGTACCATTTGCTGATTCAGTTGAAGAGTTGGAAATTCGTACTCGCAAGAACACAGAAAGCCTAAAGGCGTCAACCTTCGAACAAATGCCTGTGCAAGCAGAGGTTTCTGTTAACTGGACAGTTATTCGCTCAGAAGCATTTCAGCTATATAAGAATTACGGAGGCTTAGACCAATTTGAAAGCCGTATCTTAGATCCACGCCTACGCTCTGCTGCAAAAGATGCATTAGCAAGATTTAAAGCAGAAGAGATTGTGCAGAATCGCGGCAAGGTAATTCAAAAAATTGAGGAAACTCTTTTAGCAACCATGTCAGAGTTCCCAGTAAAACTAGATAGTGCGCAAATTGAAAACCTTGTGCTACCACCTAAGTATTTGCAGAGTATTGAAACTAAGCAGACTGAGAAAAACTTAGCGGCTGCTGAAGAACATCGTTTAGAGCGTCAAAAGCTAGAGGCGCAGCGTGAAGTTAATACGGCGGAAGCAAAGCGTGACGCAGAAAAAGCACGTGCCGATGGTTCAGCGTATGCCATTATGACTGAGGCACGAGCAGAAGCTGAAGCAATTCGTCTAAAAGGTTTAGCTGAAGCAGAAGCTATTCGCGAAAAAGCGGAAGCGATCAAAGCAAGTAAAGTACTTGTTGAGTATGTAAAAGCACAACAGTGGGACGGTAAAATGCCAACGACTGTTATGGGCCAAGGACAAGACATTCTTTGGAACATGAAGGAAAAATAAAGTAACGCAAACCAGACATTGAAGGTTTGGTAGTAAACGGTAAAGGTCAGCATAGCGCTGACCTTTTTTGTGCCTGCCTCATGAAATATCGATATATTCATCAATATTCCCTTTAATTCTGCTTTTTATTTTTATAGGAATACCTAAGAATAGTTAGGGCGTGTTGACCTTTCGAGGTTGTTTTTGCAGCAATTTATGATGTTTTTATACAAGGCAGAGCTTATGCCGTGTGGTTATTCCACATAAATAAGCGATATAGACTTTGTGCTCCTGCAAAGTCACCTTACCCTACATCCTTGTAGGGCAACGCAGTAGAAAGGCATCATAAATGCTGTCCTAAGTATGTAGTAAAAGGGATTCGTTTAAATGCATTTTTCTCATTGATGCCTGCATGGATGCAGGTACTAAGATTACGCAGGAGCATAATAATCGGAACTCGCTCTGTGCGCAGAATAACTATGCGTATCACAAGTGCCTCGATAAAAATGCATTTAATTCGAACAAAATTTAACCCTGGAAGACAAACACGCCCTCGAGTCTTATACCACTTCCAAGGTTACATCTATATTGCCGCGTGTTGCGTTTGAGTACGGACATACTTGATGCGCTTTTTCCACAAGGCTAGATGCTGTTTCTTTATCTAAATCACCCAGTGAAACTCAAAGCTTAACGGCAATACCAAAACCGTGCTCAATTGGACCAATTGGTACTTCTGCTGACACGCTAATGTCGTTACCTAAAACAATTTTTTCTGCTGCTGCAACATGCTTTAGTGCGCCGATAAAACACGCTGAGTAACCAGCAACAAACAACTGCTCAGGGTTTGTACCCTCTCCACCAGCACCACCCAACCCTTTAGGTGTTGAAAGTGTGATATTCAGTTTACCATCATCCGATTTTGCAGTGCCCTCTCGGCCACCTGTCGCTGTCGCAACGCCTGTATAGAGTTTCTCTGACAATACGTTCATAGTACTTTCCTCAGTAATAATTTAATTAATGCAAGCGACATACTTTGCATGCAAAATATAAACAAAAATATTGAGAGGTATCTATGTTAGTAACATTAAGACTTGAAAATCAGCTTTGTCATCGCTTCTATCTGCTGTCGAATGCTTTTACTCGAGCATACCGCCCATTGCTAGAAGAATTGGACATTACCTACCCTCAATATGTAGTCATGATGGCTTTATGGGAGAAAGACGACATAACTGTTGCCACCCTCTTAGATAAAACCGGAATTGATGGCGGTGCGATGAGCTTGATGCTCAAAAAGCTGGTACAAAAAGACTACGTTGCAATTCACAAAGATAAAAAAGACGCTCGCGTTAAAGTTATTAAATTAACGACTAAAGGAAAAAACGCTAAACAAGCCGCAATAGATATTCCAGCGCAAATGATGTGTAAGCTCGATGGTTTTTCCGAAGATGAGGCAAAACAACTTCGGGATCTTATGGACAAATTACATTTATGCTTTGATTAGTCCGCACGAAATATTAAGATCCATCCAGTATTATATTGAAATTAAAGAGTTGTGAGTTTTGGTAAACAAGTTAAGTAATCAAGGAATGTCTATCACCCGCTCTTTCTTTGTTGTTTTTCTCCTATGTTCTGCATTTAAAGTTCAATTGGCGTTTGCTCAATCGACACCTAATTTTTACATCAGTTATGTTGTAAAAGGAGGCATTAGAAATGCAGCCGCAACACAAGTGTTAACTGAAATTTATCGAGACCTTGGCTACCGAGCAGTTTTTAATCACATTCCAGCGAGACGCTCACTTCAATCGACGAACGATGGATTAACTGACGCTGAGATTTTTAGAGTTGCTGGGCTTAGTGCAGAATACCCGAACCTTGTCCGCATTAAAGCTCCGCTATTTGAGGTCGAACACTTTGTTTTCACACTCGAAAAAAATTCAGAAGCTGAAATAGCAATAAGCGAATACGACGATCTAAATCAGGTGAAATTAGGCTTTTTTAGCGGGCACAAGTACGCAGAGAACTTGCTAGCACAACATGCAAAAGAAGCGACATCAATAAGTGTCGCAGACAATGAGCAACTCTTTGGCATGTTAATGAAAGGACGGATTGATGGCGTCATCACAACGCAAGCTATGGTAGACGAAGCAATGCGACGCTATCCTGCGATGAAGTTAAAGCGGCAGGATATCGAATTACCAACCACGCAACTTTATCATTACATCAATAGAAAACATAAAGACTTAAGGTTTGCGATCAATAAAAAAATAAAACAGTATCACAGACAAGGAAAAATCGAAGCGCTCCTAAAACAAACGACTACAGCAAATTAACCACTGCAATTCGTTGTTCATCCTGACACGCTTTTCCTGTTTCTTCTGTTAGACCCCTTGTCGTTTCAGCCTCATTGATAAGCGATTGTAACTCTGGCTTACATGAACCACAGTTCGTTCCACACTTAAGTTTACGTCCTAGTGCTGTAACGCTATCGCAACCCTGTTCAATAGCTTCGATAATAGACGCCTCTTTTACGCCAAAGCAACTACAGACTTGTCGTTGGTTGCTCGCTTTATCAAGGCTATCGTCTCCAAGGCCTCTTAAAAACGCCATAGCGTCAATAACTGTTAATTGTTCCTGTGCAAAACAATCAGCAACGTCTTTAGTTGCTTGTGCAAACGGTTCAGCTGAAAATTCCACTACGCAGTCAATGGCACCTTGGCTAAAACACAATGCACGAGTAATATTTTTCTCAGCATCGTGAATGCTAAGCCACTCCCCTGCACAATGAGTCATCATTTGGATCTCTACCACACTTAATACACTACCTTCGTGATTGGCTAATTGAGCATAGTGACACTCAGCTAGTTTAGCTTTCAGCCAATAATCTGTGCACAGT
Organism: Thalassotalea sp.; assembly: GCA_022448425.1. Lineage (GTDB taxonomy): Bacteria > Pseudomonadota > Gammaproteobacteria > Enterobacterales > Alteromonadaceae > Thalassotalea_F. The sequence goes on from JAKVCY010000006.1 coordinate 23,126, forward strand.
TGCAGATCATCGCGGGTGTAAATTGAAATGTATTGGCTAAACGCAATAGGATTTAGCTGAACACCGGTATGTTTTGCTTCTGGTTGACCGGAAATTGGGTCCACTTGCGATTGATATAAACTGGTCACTACAGCATTCGAAGCGAACATACGGTTCCAATGAATTGGCATGAAGCAATGCCCGCTTGCTACTGTCTCAGTGAGCTTGGCTGGCACGATGATAGTACCCTGAGAAGACTTAACCTCCACTAAACCATCGTCTTCAATGCCTAGCTTATTTCCATCAGCTTTGTTGACGCTAAGATAGGGTTTAGCCAAATGCTGCGTTAACGCTGCAGCTTTTCCTGTCCTCGTCATGGTGTGCCACTGATCACGATAACGACCACTGTTTAACACAAATGGAAACTTATCAGTTTTCTGTTGTACCGGCAGTTTAGGTACTATCGGGAAAAATTTTGCCTTTCCGGATGTTGTCGGGAAAAAACCATCAGAAAAAAGTGGTTGGCTAGCGGTTTTACTCACTCGTGCTTGTCGCGATTTAACTGGCCATTGAACAGGCTGCAAATTATCATATTCAGACAAGGTTAACTTGGTTAAACCAGACAAATTCAATAGCCTTCTCGTATGGTGGTCAGCGGAAGTGTGCTGAGTATGGGAAGTATGATTAGCACCGCCGTTGTTTTGATACGCAGTAAGTGCTGTAAACTCATTAAACACTTGATACGGGTGCTGATAGTCAAATCCTGAGAAGCCCATTTTCCGAGCGATAAGCGCGATAATATCCCAATCGTGCTTGGCTTCACCCGCAGGTGCTACACAGCTGCGTTGACGCGAAATTCTGCGCTCTGAGTTTGTGACAGTGCCATTTTTCTCAAGCCAAGGTGTTGCAGGTAGTTTAACATCGGCATAAGCCAATGTGTCGTTATCCGATACACAATCTGACACAACGACGAACTTACACTTATCCATCGCAGCGCGAATTTTATTGCTATCAGGCAGGCTAACAAGAGGATTCGTCGCCATTACCCATACGGCTTTTATTTTACCCCCAAGTATCTGGTCAAACAGATCAATCGCTTTCGCTCCTTGCTTATCAGCGATAGTCGGCGATTGCCAGAATGTTTGTACCAGCTCTCTGTGAGATTCTTTCTCAATATCAAGATGTGCGGCAAGCTGATTTGCCAGCCCGCCAACTTCTCGGCCCCCCATGGCATTGGGTTGACCTGTAATAGAAAAAGGTCCTGAGCCTGTTTTGCCTATTTTCCCACTCGCTAAATGAGCGTTAATAATGCTATGGCACTTATCAACACCCGACGTTGATTGATTTACCCCCATCGAGTACATAGAAACGGCACGTTCTGAGCGCGCGAATAATCGATAGAAAACGGTTAGCTCAGATACAGACACCCCACAAAAGTTAGCAACTTTCTCAAGTGTCCAAGCAGAAGCAGCTTCAATAGTCTCTTCAAACCCTTCGGTGTGATAACGAACAAAATCTGAATCAACAAGCTTGTTCTCTTTGAGGTAATAAAGTAAACCGCTATAAAGTGCGGCATCACTACCTGGCGTAATCGCTAAATGAATGTCTGCACATTCAGCGGTAGCAGATTTTCGAGGGTCGACAACCACAACGGTAAGCTCAGGATTAATAGCTTTAGCCCGTTCAATTCGCTGAAACAGGACGGGATGTGTCCATGCGGCATTTGAACCAATTAGCACAATCAGATCTGTGTGTTCGAGGTCATCATAAGAACAAGGAACGACGTCTTCGCCGAACGCGCGTTTATAAGCAGATACCGCAGAAGACATACAAAGCCGCGAATTGGTATCGATGTTAGCGCTGCCGATGTAGCCCTTCATCAGCTTGTTGGCAAGGTAGTAATCTTCGGTTAGTAGTTGACCGGATACATAAAATGCGACCGAATCTTTGCCGTAGGTATTTATAATGTCATTAAATTTATTGGCAACGTGACTAGCAGCCTTATCCCAACTCGTTTGCATCCCATCTACTTCTGGCACTAACAAACGCCCTTGATGATCGACAGTATCAAGTAAATGCGTACCTTTAACACACAAACGACCAAAGTTTGCAGGATGTTCAGGCGTACCTTGTAAGCCTGTGGCTACGCCGCTGTTGACCTCAATATCAACGCCACAGCCAACACCACAGTATGCACAAGTTGTTTGTACCAAACTGGTTCCACCGCGGCTAGTACTCGGTGGATAGGTAGGTGTTCTGCTGTTGCTATTCATCGACATGCTCACTTACTAGACTAAAACTTCAACGCAATCATCTGTAATACGTGTTGGATAGGTATTAACTTGTGCTTCTTCTTGCAAGCACTGTCCCGTCTTCAATGAAAACTGCTGTTTGTATAGTGGAGAAGCGACAATTGGCTCCCCTTGGTTACAACCAACCATGCCGCGATAAAGCACGTTTGCTTTGCCGATGGGATCAAAATTATCAATAGCGAATACTTGCTCTGACATGCTTGGCAGACTAAACAACGCGATTTGCTTATCTTTGGCAGTCAGGTTGTCAGCGCTTGTAGCCCCTTCAACGAGTGCACAAACCCCTGAATTTTCGACAAGGTCGCTAAGTGAACAAATATTTATCCAGCGTTTATCACTCATTACGACTCCTCCAACGCAAGTTCTTTATGTTTCTGTGTATCACCTGTTTCGCTAATATTTACCACTTGGATTTTTTCATGGTCACGAGCCGGACGAATCTGATCACGCTCATTGACGAACTGAATATTGGTATCTTGCTTGTCAGAATTGACGAACTGACGGAAGCGCTTCAGGGCCTCTGGGTTTTCGATGGTCGTTTTCCACTCACATTGATATTTGCCAATCACTTGCGACATTTGATTTTCCAGTGTTTCACCAATACCTAAACTATCTTCGATAACCACTTGTTTTAAATACTCAAGTCCACCTTCTAAGTTTTCCATCCAAACAGATGTGCGTTGCAAGCGATCACCAGTTTGAATGTAAAAAGCCATTACGCGGTCGATGTATTTAATTAAGGTTTCATCATCAAGGTCGGTAGCAAATAGGTCAGCATGACGAGGTTTCATTCCACCATTGCCACACACGTATAGATTCCAACCTTTGTCAGTAGCAATAACACCAAAATCTTTACTCTGTGCTTCAGCACACTCGCGGGTACAGCCAGAAACCGCAAACTTCAATTTATGTGGGGCGCGAATACCTTTGTAACGATTTTCTATAAATATCGCCATCGAGACGCTATCTTGAACACCATAACGACACCAAGTGCTGCCTACACATGACTTAACGGTACGTACCGCTTTGCCGTATGCATGACCTGTCTCCATACCAGCTTCGATAAGCTCTGACCAAATGTCAGGTAATTGTTCTACGCGAGCGCCGAATAAATCAATACGTTGTCCGCCTGTAATCTTGGTGTAGAGCTTATACTTTTTAGCCACTTCTCCGATGGTAATCAGTCGTTCTGGGGTAATCTCACCACCTGGTACACGCGGTACGACCGAGTATGTGCCATCTTTTTGCATGTTAGCTAAGAAGTTATCGTTGGTATCTTGTAGCGGTAACTTGCTCGCATCGAGAATATAATCATTCCATACTGACGCTAGAATAGAACCAACAGTTGGTTTACACACTTCACATCCGAGACCCTTACCATGGCTTTCAATTAATTCTTCAAAGCTCTTAATACCGTTAACTTTGATAATGTCGAATAGCTCACGACGAGAGTACGCAAAGTGTTCACAAATATCTTTCTTAACTTCAACGCCGCGATTCTCTAGCTCTTTATCAACAACGTTCTTAAGTAATGCCGAACAACCACCACAGCCCGTGCTCGCTTTTGTGCAAGCTTTAACGTCCGCTACTGAACACGCTCCACCATCGACCGCATCAATGATGTCGCCTTTAGTGACATTTAAGCAGGAACAAATAGTGGCGGTTTCAGGTAAAGCATCTGCACCTAAAGTCGGTTTTTCCCCGCTAGATGGAAGGATAAGAGCTTCTGGCTCATTAGGTAGCTCAATGCCATTGAGCATGTATTGCAGTAAGCTATCGTATTCAGACGTATCGCCTACTAGCACCGCACCCAGCAAAAGCTTTTGATCTTGAGACACGACAATTTTTTTATAAACGCCAAGCGGTTGGTTTTCATACATATAGCTAAGAGCACCAGGCGTTCTGCCATGCGCATCACCAATTGAACCTACATCAACCCCCATCAGTTTTAATTTAGTGCTCATGTCGGCACCGGTAAAACGCAAAGGAGCTTCTTCTATGAGATTAATATGATTGGCAATGATGTCTTGTGCAGCCACTTTTGCCATAGTGTAACCTGGTGCAACTAAGCCATATATCATGTTTTGATAGAGTGCACATTCACCTATGGCATAAATGTTACTGTCAGAGGTCAGACACTGCTCATTAACGACAATGCCACCTCGTTCACCGATCGTTAGCTCAAATTCGCGCGCTAAATTATCGTATGGACGAATACCTGCCGAAAACAAAACGAGGTCTGTTTCTAAACTCTCACCATCGGCAAACACAAGTCGATACCTGCACTGTTCCCCTGCCTCTATAACTTGTGTTGCTTTGCCCGTATGAACTTGAACACCCAACTCTTCGATTTTGTCTTTCAGTAAACGGCCGCCGCCCGCGTCGACTTGCACCGCCATTAATTGTGGCGCAAACTCAACGACATGTGTCGCTAAGCCAAGCTGTTTCAACGCATTGGCAGCTTCTAAACCTAATAAACCGCCACCGATCACCACACCAACTTTACTGCAGCTTGCACTTTGCTGAATAGACTCCAGGTCGTCTATTGTCCTGTATACAAGGCAATGGTCTTGATCTCCCCCAGGGATCGGTGGCACAAAAGGATATGAGCCTGTTGCGAGAATTAATTTGTCATACTCAAAAACATCGCCAGCAACGGTGGTGACTTTTTGTTGTTGTTTATCGATACCAACAACTTTCGCATTGGTATGAAAGTCAACTTGCCAATCTTGATAAGTCGCTTCATCCGTCAATGCTAGGTCATCTGCCGTCTTGCCGCTGAAGTACTCCGATAAGTGCACGCGATCGTAGGCGAGCCTATCTTCTGCACTCAATACGGTGATTGAGATATTATGTTCAGCACCTAGATTAAATAGCTGCTCAACTGCATGGTGCCCCACCATACCATTGCCAACAACAACGACGTTTAATTGATTAGACATATTAATTCCCCTTAACTACTCAATGCCCTAGCTGTGTTTATTGTTTATCCGCACAGCTAGAATTTGACACCAAGCCAAACCCATAATTTATCGGTATCTACTTTTCCAGTTGCACTATCACCCGCTGAATAAGCTGAAAACTTAATGCCACCAGAGAATGTTTTATTGAATGCTCTGCCGTAAGAAACGTTAAGCTCGCTGCCGAAATCATCAACGGTAGATGTTGATTCATCCGCGCTATAATCGTGATAAGCAACTAACCATTTACCGCCCATCGCTTTACCAGCAGCTGAGACATACAAATCTTGTAAACCTTGAGCTGGCGTACCCAAGAATTGATCAGACCAACCGTTGAAAGCATGCAGCGTCGCTAAAGGTGTTGAAAAGCCATACATACCATCATCACTGCCTAAAAGTTCGTAGCCGCCTTTATAGGTAATGCTGCTAACGGTATAACCTAATTCAGCGAGCAAATAGGACGCGTCATAGTCATTACCACCCGCCTCACAGCTCTGATTAGCATACTCAGCGGTATAACTAAGCTTGCCTTCACCGACTTTCTTACCGCCTGAAAAACGAACGCCGTAGGTGTCTAAACTATTGTCTGCACCTTCGTCAATTTCGAGGAGGTAGCTATAGCCTGTAAGCTTGCCTGCACCAGTTTGAAGTGAGGCGTTAAGTAAGTGATCTTTTGAATCTAAGTCTTTCTCTTCGCCAAAAATGCGATTACGTTTTGTTACGTATGCGTAACTCACCGAAAACTTGTCTCTAGCACTGTAATTAAAAGACGCTGCATCGAATGTTTGCTTATCTTGACGCCAGCCAACATGACCCACAAATCGGTGGTTATCAAAGGTAATAACTTGACGACCAAGTTTTGCGGTAACAGCGCCAGCTTTGTGTTGAACATACGCTTGATCCAACTCAGTTGTCTCAGGGTCTGCTATTACGGAATAGCCCGCGCCATTGCCATTGGTGTCGTTGTAATCATCAATACCGATTGAGCGCGAGTCTTCAAATTCAACGAAGCCTGAAAAGCTGTTGTACGTTGCTGTTTTGAAGTTTAATTTTGTACTTAACGTTAGTGCATCTGCATCTTTTAGCGCGTTATCTTGGCTAACGTTTTCGTAGCGTAAGCGAAAATCGATACTCGCTTTGCTTTCATTAGCAATAGCGGTAGGTGCAAGAATTGAAACGGCTAATGTTGTTAATAGTGTTTGAGAGATTCTGTTCAATTTCATGAGCTTTCCTTAAGTGTTTAGGTCATTACAACAGTCGTTATGCAACGTCTACGTCATTAGTGCTGTCGACTATTTGTAAATCACCTGTTTCTCCCGCTTTTTTACTCGATGATTGAGCCGGGATATTTTCTACTTTTCGTTGTTTTTCATATAGGAAAGTAAGCACCGCAGAGCGTAAGCGGTTGTATTCTGCATCTTGAGCTAGCGATAAACGATTGCGTGGACGCTCAAGTTTTACATCTAAAATTTCGCCCACAGTAGCAGCTGGGCCATTTGTCATCATGACAATGCGATCAGAGAGTAAAACGGCTTCGTCAACATCATGTGTGATCATGATCACAGTGTTATTGAGCTCATCTTGGATCTCCATCAAAGAGTCTTGCATATGAGCACGAGTCAAGGCATCAAGTGCGCCAAATGGCTCATCCATCAACAGTACTTCAGGTTGCATGGCTAATGCTCTGGCAATACCGACTCGTTGCTTCATACCGCCAGAAATTTCATCTGGGCGTTTGTGCATAGCATGATCCATGTGCACAAGTTTAAGATTGTGCTCAATCCAGTCTTGCATTTCGGCTTTCGACATTTTGCGATTAAAGACTTGTTTTACCGCTAACTCGACATTTTGATAGGCCGTTAACCAAGGCAAAAGTGAGTGGTTCTGAAACACGACGGCGCGTTCTGGACCAGGCTCTGTCACTTCTTTGTTGTTTAGCAGAACACCACCTTTTGTCGCCTGCAATAAACCTGCAACTACATTTAGCACGGTTGATTTACCACAACCTGAATGACCAATTAAGGAGATGAATTCACCCTTCTTAATTTTTAAATCAACTTCCTTTAGTGCCGTAAAGTCACCTTTAGGCGTTGGGAATACCATGTCGATTTTGCTGATATCTAGTAAAATACTCATCATTGTTTCCTATATCTTTTTAGTGAAAGGTGGTTTATCGGTTAGCGCTTTCTTTGTCCCAAGAGACAAGGCGTTGCAGTTGCAACATGGCGCGGTCTAACAAGAAGCCAATAAACCCAATGACGATAACAGCCGTCATAATTCTGCTTAAACTTTGTGAACTACCGTTTTGGAATTCATCCCAAACAAATTTACCCAAACCCGGATTCTGCGCTAGCATCTCTGCTGCAATAAGTACCATCCATGCGATACCGAGCGATAAACGCATACCGGTAAAAATGGCTGGAATAGACGCTGGCAACACAATCTTTTGCACATGCACTAGGCTGGGTAAGCGCAATACGCGACTAACATTGACCCAATCTTGATCAATCGCTGCCACACCTACCGAAGTGTTAATCACCATTGGCCACAAGCAACATAGGGTCACTGTGATCATTGAGTTAATGAATGATTTAGCAAACATTGGCTCTGGTGAAACATATACAGCACTGACTACCATGGTGACCAAGGGTAACCAAGCAAGTGGCGATACCGGTTTGAACACCTGAATAATCGGGTTAATTGCGGTGTTAAGCGTTTTGCTCAGCCCCACTGCTATTCCCAGTGGAATGGCGATAACTGCGGCCAAGATGAAACCGCTCATAACCGTCACTAAACTTGTGCCGATTTGGTCAAGAAAGGTTTCTTTACCTGTGTATGCCCGGATTTTTGGTTGGTAATCTGGATCTTTTGCTATTCGCTTGGCATTACGCTCTTCCTGACGCTGATAAAAAGCCGCTTTTTTCTCGCGCTCAGATTGGTGTTCCTGATAGAGGTTGCCAATTTGAGTTACTACGGCCTTTGGTCCAGGAAACTTACCCAGAGAGGTATCAATGCTGTTAGCGGCAAATGACCAAATGACTAAGAAAACGGCGATCCCCACCATGGGTAATACAACAGCTTTTGCCCGTTGCGACAGGAACTGAAGGCTTTTTACCAACAGCGTACTGTCACTATCTGCAGTCATCATTTTTCGAATAAGTGTGGTCATTTTTATCTCCAAGCATCATTGAACACTTTCAACTGAGTAAGCGATTTAACTAAGCAGTTAAACTATGTACCTAAACCATGTAAGTGCTTCGCGGTGCTACTTTCCTACTAGTTTTTGTTTTTGCGATTGCTGACTAAATTTTGTCGCCAGACTTCAACCCAATACTGAATTTATTAATGTATTCATTTGGTTTGGTGCCGTCGTAGACGATATTGTCAATAAAGTGTGTTTGTGGGTTACGGAAACCGTCTTCGCCCGTTAAGTCGCTAAAGTCTGTCGCTGCCATCAGCTTTTCATCCACTAGCGATTTTACTGCTTTCATATAAATATCTGGACGGTAAACTTTCTTCGCGACATCGAAGTACCAGCTATCAGGCTTGTCTTCGCTAATTTGTCCCCAGCGGCGCATTTGCGTTAAATACCAAATAGCATCAGAGTAGTAAGGGTAAGTCGCGTTGTAGCGGAAGAATACGTTGAAATCAGGCACCGCACGCTTATCACCTTTTTCATATTCAAAGGTGCCTGTCATGCTGTTTGCGATAACATCGTAATCGGCGCCAACATAATTAGATTGTGATAAGATTTTTACAGCTTCAGGACGGTTTGCGTTGTCGTTTTCGTCTAGCCATTTAGCTGCGCGAATCAACGCACGTGTTAAACGAATTGTGGTGTTTGGGTATTTCTCAGCGAATGCTTTAGTAATACCGAAAACTTTCTCTGGGTTGTCTTTCCAAATTTCGTAATCAGTAACAACAGGCACCCCAATACCTTTAAATACCGCTTGTTGATTCCATGGCTCACCTACGCAGTAACCGTAAATTGTTCCGGCTTCCAACGTTGCAGGCATTTGTGGCGGTGGCGTTACTGAAAGTAGCGCTTCAGCATCAATTTTCCCTGAGGTATCACCTTTGTGTGGTGCATAAAAACCTGGGTGAATGCCACCCGCCGCTAACCAGTAACGTAGTTCATAGTTGTGCGTTGATACTGGAAAAACCATACCCATGTTAAATGGCTTGCCTTCTTCAGCGTACCTTTCAACTACTGGCTTTAACGCATCTGCTTTAATCGGATGCACAGGCTTACCGTCAGGACGCTTAGGGATATTACCCTTCATTTGCTTCCAAATTTCGTTCGATACTGTAATGCCGTTACCATTTAAATCCATTGAAAATGGGGTAATGATTTCAGCTTTTGTGCCATAACCGATTGTTGCAGCGATAGGCTGCCCTGCTAACATGTGCGCACCGTCTAAGCGACCGTCAATTACACCGTCAAGTAGTACTTTCCAGTTTGCTTGTGCTTCGATGGTGACGTAAAGGCCTTCATCTTCGAAGTAGCCTTTTTCGTATGCAATAGCGATTGGCGCCATATCAGTAAGTTTAATGAAGCCAAACTTAAGCTCTTCTTTTTCAGGGTAGCCAAGTTCTTCTGCTACTGATTGATTCGCCAACATAGCGCTGGATAAACAAAGGCTAGCCACTAACGCTTGACCCATTATTTTCCGGTATAAATGTTTAGGTTGTTTAAAGATTGTTTTAAACATTTTTTCCTCCAAATAAAAAAGCCCGCTGCACACTCAATAAAAATTAAGATGCTTGCGGGCTACGATGCCAAACTAATTTGTTACCACGCCTTTGCGGTTTAATTAGTTAAAAAAATTGTTGTATTCGCCTCTAAAATGCTTCGTTTTAGAGTAGTTATACCTACAGCCGTTGCAGGGTTGATTTTGATTTTCGTTTGTTCAACTACAAACGCTATATAACTTCGATTTAACTAATTCACATATAATGCCAAGTTTAATCAAATTCGTTACCCTATGTTTTTATTGGTATTTTTTGATTTGTTAAATATAAGACCATTTAGAGCTAAGCAGCACTTGCATTGAATTGGCGCATCAAAGACCAATTTTGGTGCTTTTAAACACCGCAACATTATTCTTCGCCTCTGGACTTCCAAACGCCGATAAATAGATATCTTGACGAAACACCTTTTTGATCAAAGTTTCTTGCGCTTGTTTAGGTTCGATATGTTGATGTTTCACCATTTGGCTTAACAACCATTCTCCATGGAACAGCTCTGGCTTGTTAATAGTATCTATCCCCTCAACCGAAAAGCGGTTGTAGCTTGGAATATGCCTCGGTGACAAACTATGGTGCACTAAACAGCTGCCAATTAACGAAGGAGCAATGACAGACAAATGCAAATCTAAATAAGGGTGACGCGATAATATGCGAGCCGCCTCAAAACGGTTAGCGACGTGTGTCAACCAGTTGCACGCTCTTTGCAATGCAAAAATAATGGCTTTGGTTGCTTCGGGATAGCGTAATTGCCAATCCTCTCTCATCGCCAATACTTTTTCAGGCATGTCAGGCCAAATATCACAAGATGTTACGCCAGTGACACCTACGCCATCGCGCACAGCTTTAGCATTCCATGGGCCGCCTACACAAAAACCATCAATATCATCGGACTGCAATGCTTCAACCATGCTTGCCGGTGGAATAATCACAATCTCAACATCATCTATCGCGACATTATTCTGAGTAAGCCATGAGGTTAATTGATAGTAATGACAGCTATGCGGGTAAACCGTCGCAAATTTGAGTTTGCTGCCACTTTCTTTTCGCGCTTCAACTATAGGTTTTAATAGCGCAGCACTAATGGGAAAGTCGATACGATGTATCTGATTGCTAAATTTTATTTCTTCATATAGCGCCGTTGATATCGTTATACCGTTACCATTTTGACTTAGCACCATCGGCGCAATGACATTAACGGCCTCGCCGCTAAGCCCAAGTGTACTAGCCATTGGCATAGGTGCGAGAAATTGCGCAACATCTAAAACACCTGCGTGTAACTTATCTCGCATCGTTGCCCAAGAATATTGCTTTTTCAGCGTCACATTAAGACCAACATCAGCAAAATAGCCAAGCTCATACGCAACGACAAGTGGCGCACAATCCGTTAGTGGCATAAAGCCAAGTGCTATATCAGCAATTTCTAGCTCAAAAAATTGATGATGATTCATATTCATGACGACTTCTCCAATAATTGCGCCAACGACAGAATATTCTTAGCCACATCTTCTAACTTCTGACTGTTGTCCATCGCCATTTTTCGTATGCGGTGGTATGCTTCTTTTTCCGTTAAACTTTTTGATTCCATCAACCAAGTCTTAGCTTGATCAATAACCCGCTGGTTCGATAACCGTTGCTTAGTTTTAACCAGCTCGCTTTTGAGTGCTTGGTAAGCAGAGAATTGGGCAACAGCCGTATCAATGATCGAGCGGACACGCTCGGGATCTACACCGCCAGCAACATATGCACTAACGCCTGACTTAACTGTCGCGTTGATCGTCTCTGTATCTCCTTGTGCAGAGAACATAACCACCGGCTTGGGGTTTGAAGTGGAAAGAATGCTTAGGCTGTCTAGAATATCACGGTTTGGTGACTCTACATCGATAATAATAATGTTGGGTTGGAGTTGCTCAACTTGTTTGAGCAAAGACATCCCTGTAGTCGCCACATGACGAATACAATATTGCGAACAATCTAAAGCATTAATCAGGACTTCTGCTTTATTATTGTCATCTTCTATTAGTAGTACGTTGAGTTCTTGTTTTTTTTCTTTTGGCATCTTGTTTCACAAAATATTAGCCTTTAACCTGTTCTGAGCACTAAATTGGTTAATAACTACGACAAGTTGACTTAACTATCAGAAAGTAAGACAAATTTCATACCACTTAGATAAACTCATATAATTCAGTAACATATACTTTACAACGCTGAATATATGTCTTGTTTATGGGCTAATACAATGCAAGGTATGCGTTATTTTGGTGAAAAAAAAGGCCAGCCGATGCTGACCTTTATAAGTTTTGTTAAACGCTAACGGTTAAATTAGCGACTTAAACGTCTTGATAGTAGTAACGAAGCAAAAGCTAATAACCATGCCATGCTACCACCACCTGACGAACCACTTGAAGAAGGCGTTGGTGTTGGCGCTGGAGTTGGCTCTGGCTCCGGCTCAGGTGTTCTTTCAAACACAACATTGCGCAGGTAACCTTTATCTTCACCATCTAGCGTGTTCGGATCTTTGTTGTAAACCCAAGTAATGCGGTTTTCATCACCAGTAAGTTCTAGCGTCACACTTGTGTAATCAACTTCACCAGAAATAAAACCTTCTAGTTGACCATTAATGTAAATGTAAAGTGCATCATAAGGTTCATTTGGCTCATCAACGTTTTCTTCTGAAGAAACCGCCCACTCAAAGGTAAACTCACCTTCACCGGATACTACCGCCATGACGATACTGTCTTGCAAATCAGTAATTGCACCACTTTCAACGCCACCGTCTACTGTGTTGGCAACCCAAGGAAGTTCACCACCACTGTACCATTGCACGTTTTCATCGCTACCTAATGCCGATACAACATCTTCAGACGTCGCGATTGCGTTCGCCTTTAATACCGTTGAGCTCACCGCTACCGACGCATCGTCAGCACTAATCACTAACTGAGCTTCATCTGTACCAACATCATCACTGTTGTAGTTAATCGTTAACTCACAAACTTCGTCAGCCGCTAAGCTTAAACATTGGTTTGCTTCAACACTGAAGTCTTCGCTACCTGTAATGCTATACGTGAGGCCAACCGTTTGATCGCTATTATTAACCACTTCAACAGTGTTTTGAGATTGCGCATTTGCAGCGACTACATGAATATCGAGTGTTTGATCAACAGCAACACCTTTGTAGATACCATTTAACCAAGCATCAAACTCAGCTACACGAGCAAATACACCTGGGAAGCCATCAGCAGCACAACCGTAACCCCAGCTTACAACACCTACTTGTTGCCAGCCTTCGTTTGTATCAATCACTAGTGGACCACCGCTGTCACCTTGACATGAGCTCTTGCCACCGCCTGCAACAGTTGCACAAATCATCACGTCAGTGATACCAACTTGATCTAATGGCGCCGTGCCACCAGTTAATGAATCACTCAAGATTTGCTGACACTGCATGTTAGTTAATAAATTAATATCAACTTCATGTAATACGTCAGGAAAGTCGCCTGTTGGACCTTGACCTGGCTGATAGCCGATACGGCCCCCCCAACCCATAACAGTAGCTTGTGAACCAATATCTGCGGCTTGATCAGTTGTTGCAACCGATGCCAACGAAATAGCTTCCGCGTTTACAGATTCTTCTAATTCTAATAACGCCATATCGTTATTTAATGAGAAGTCATCGTAACCAGGGTGCATGTAGATGCGCTTAACAGTAATCGCGTTCTCTGCGCCATCAGATAAATCGTGCTCGCCAACATTAACTTTTAATGTGCCAACAGTTACATCATCAATACAGTGGGCTGCAGTTAGTACCCATTTGTCACCTAAGAAACTTGCGCCACAGAACGAATCCTGAATCAAAGAAGTCTCACTAGACACTTCAACATTAGCTACGTCACCTAAGTTGTTTTCTTTTAAGTTACGACCATCTTCTTGGCTGATTCCGACAACAGGAATCGTACCTGCGAAGTCTTCACCTAGTGTACCGTTCACCGCACCTGCTACATTGTTATAAATGATAACACCTACACCGCCACCGGCTTCACAGTTGTCAGCTTTTTCTGAAAAGTTAATTTCACCACGCTCAATCAAACACACTTTATCCTGTGCGTCAGTACAAGCTTGGTCACCAATACCACAATCCACTAATTCACCCGAGGCAGAACCAGATGGTGTGAAATTATAAGGTTGCGAAGAATAAGCCGTATCACCAACAGTTAAATTTGACGTAATGGTTTCACCTGTATAAACAAGCGCAGACATCCAAGGGTAATCACCTTGCGTTGCTTCTTCACCACCGACAATTCTTGGATCAATTAAGCGCACATCTTGCTTTGCTTGTAGCTCAGGACTGAGCGCTAGAGCACTGAGTGCAATAAGTCCGTATCTTTTCATATACATTTCCTTAACATTGATTGGTCTGGCAATGTAATTAATTATGTCGACAGATAAAAGCTTTTCGACCATAAAAACACCATTTTCCGAACCGTTTGCACAATTTTTATGCATTTACTACTTCAGACCCTTTGATTTTTTAGGTTTCATCTTAAAAAATCAAATACTGTTTTTTTATACAGTTTTTTGTTGATTTTTAAATCAAATTCATTTACTTTTTTTACGTACAGTACTCAAAGGTAAGTAATAAAGGACATGACAATGCATACTTTGAAAAGCAGAATTAGCACAACGAACGATACAAATAACTTCAGCCATACTCATTACAACCAATGGTTTGACATCAAATCAGTCAACAGCACGTCTAGCCTATTCAACGAGATAGCCCTGCTGTGTCAGCGTTGTCAGGATAACCACAAGTGGGTATTGGTAGTCAGTTCAAATGCAAGCGACCTAATGCATCTGCAACAAGAACAAAATGTTGGAAAAGAAAAAGTGCTATGGGTGCATGCTAATCGTGCAAGTATCAGTACAAGTAATATTGAAAGAACGTTAGCTAAAGGAAATTGTGCAGCTGTTGTAATTTGTGATGCTGAACTCAACGCTCAGCAAAGGGAACAGCTTAAACAGAAGGCCATGACTGGAAATACACATTGTGTTTTATTAAATAGCAACTTCTAGGTAAAATTGGCACCAGTAAAAAACAAATCAACATTGAGTACAGTCCTTGAATTTATGTCCTTGTTGCTCTGGTGCCAGTTACCAAACTTGCTGCCAACCATTACATTTAGGTGAGAAGCCTGCAAGCTCCCCCCTTTCACTAATGCGCTCTCGTTATTCTGCATACGCATTAAGTCATTTTGAGTACGTTTTTAATACATACGCTAATCAACAACGTGCAAATTTAACAGTTAGAGACCTAGCTGACTCATCACAAAGTACCATTTGGGTAAAGCTCGATATTCACCAATCTCCCGCAAGCGACAACAATGTAGGCCAAGTAGAGTTTTCGGCATTTTATATAGTAGATAATGATCTTTACGAAATGAGAGAGCTTTCTGACTTCATTCTTGAACAAGGGCTCTGGCGATATACTTCAGGGGATATAATCACAAATAGTAGAATAAGAGTGCTCAAACGAAACGATGCTTGTCCTTGTGACAGTGGTAAAAAGTATAAGAAATGCTGCGGCGCTAATTAGCGTCTCAATAGTTAGTGCTCAGTGCTTAGCGCGATCTATTTCTGGACCACAATAAAATCAAGACATATTACCACTCATGTTTTAGTCCTATTTATACATGAATGGTATAGAAGAACGGTAAGTATTATGCAGGTTGCATTG
This sequence comes from Thalassotalea sp., assembly GCA_022448425.1. Taxonomy (GTDB): domain Bacteria; phylum Pseudomonadota; class Gammaproteobacteria; order Enterobacterales; family Alteromonadaceae; genus Thalassotalea_F. The sequence continues at coordinate 38,854 of JAKVCY010000006.1, forward strand.
CGGTTTGATTTACCGCCTCTTTCGCTGTTGATTGTGCTAACGCATTTAGCCACGCTTTCGCATTCATTGACATCGCTTTAGGCCTTTCCACTTTCGTTGCTCTTTCTTGGCAATGAATATTCGTATTGGCAAGCACTACTGTCGGGATGTGTTTTGCATCATCTCTAAAAGCCAGTGGCTTTGGATTTAGTGCTTGAGATAAATGTAGTGTAGCTAACTGATTGTTGACGGCACACTCTGCTTGATTGAAGTGCTCGATTTCATCAAGTGACGATAAAGCTAACGAAGGACTAGCTGGCAATTCAAAGTTTTTACGTAATGTATCTGAGTCTACTTGCTTTTCTGTTTCCTGAGTTTGCGGCACCATAAACTGACTGTGTTCACGAATATCATCCGTAAGTAATGCTAGCATTAGTGCAAAATCAGCTCTGCGTGACTCTTTAACACATTGGTTTAAAGAATTACCTAACTGCAACTCATGAATCAGTGTGCTAGGCACTGTCGCTTGAGATTGCTGGTTAGTGGAGCTGTCGAAATCTAAAGAAAACAAAAAAGTGAAACATCATAGTCAATAAGCGCTTAAATTAATTATCGACAGTGATCTTAAAAACTTAAGAAAATTTTAGAAAAATTTCTTAGCTCAATTCGAAACCAACTTACTAAGCAATAGTAATCGCCGTCACAACATAAACAAACATACTAACTCCGTTAATTCAGTGTTAAGATCGGCGTTTTGCGCCAATAACGAGAATTACACGATAATGAAAATCATCTCTTTTAATATCAATGGACTGCGTGCCAGACTTCATCAACTTCAAGCAGTAATCGATAAGCATCAACCAGACATCATTGGCCTGCAAGAAATCAAAGTGCATGACGAAGCTTTCCCGCTAGCGGATGTTGAGGCCATGGGTTACCACGTATATTTTCATGGGCAAAAAGCGCACTACGGTGTTGCTATGTTGTGTAAAAAGCCAGCTGACAAAGTAATCAAAGGTTTCCCAACTGACACGGAAGAATCTCAACGTCGTATGATCATGGTCGAAACAACCAATGCAAAAGGCGAAAAAGTCACCGTATTAAATGGTTACTTTCCACAGGGCGACAATATCGAACATGAAACCAAATTCCCTTACAAGCGCCAGTTTTACAAAGACCTCATGACGTACTTAAATGAACACCACCAGCCAGATGAGAACATTGTGGTAATGGGTGATATCAACATTTCTCCAATTGATCTTGATATCGGTATTGGTGAGCAAAATCGTAAGCGTTGGCTAAAAACTGGTAAATGTAGCTTCCAACCAGAAGAAAGAGAGTGGTTGAAAACACTAATGGACTGGGGTTTTAAAGACACCTTCAGAGAGTTACATCCAGAGCGTACAGAGCGTTATTCGTGGTTTGATTACCGCTCAAAAGGCTTTGACGACAACCGAGGTCTACGCATTGATGTTGTTCTAGCAACAGAGTCTCTTGCCAGTCAATGTGTTGAATCTGACGTTGATTACCAACTACGTGGTATTGAGAAGCCTTCAGATCATGCCCCAATATGGTCTACCTTTGAATAAAGGCATTCATTACATTCGTCGGTATTTTCTCGTTCTAAATAGAAAAACCATTACATTTTACGCATGATATAGGGGGCTGAGGCTCCCTAACTTTTTTAACGTTATGACACCTGAATACATTTGCCCGCTGTGCCAAGCACCATTATCCATTTTCAATAGAAGTTTAAAATGTGAACACAATCACAGCTTCGATATTGCGAAAGAGCATTATGTAAACTTATTGCCAGTTCAATTCAAACATTCGAAAGACCCTGGTGATAATAAAGCTATGGTTAACGCGAGACGTGAATTTCTTGAAAAAGGATATTACCAACCGCTAGCCAATTTGATCAAAGATTGGTATCAAGAATTCGGTAATGTAAAAGGTAAGTTATTAGATGCTGGGTGCGGTGAAGGGTTTTATACTCACCAGCACAAAACTGACAGTAATGCCGTTTGTGGTGTTGATATTGCCAAAGAAGCCATTAAAAAAGCGGGTAAAAAGTACCAAGCCTGTCATTTTAGTGTGCAAACACTCTCAAAATTGGCGTTCAATGACCAAGATTTCGATTGGCTGTACTCTGTTTATGCACCAATTTTGGAAGGTGAATTTATCCGAGTGCTGAAGCCGGGCGGCTATCTGCTAACAGTAACTCCGGCTAAACAGCACTTAATTGAGCTTAAAGAAAAAATTTATGACAACGCACTCTTACATGATGAAGACAAGCAACCGATCAAGCAGCTCACGCTAGTAAGAGAAGAACGCTTAAACTATAAGATGACATTGGCGACAGGCAAAGACACCCTCAACCTTTTATCAATGACACCTTTTGCCTTCAAAGCAAGCCAACAAGTTAAGGATGAACTAGCGAAAAGCGAAGGGTTTGAATGCCAAGCCGATTTCTTAGTAAAACTCTATCAGAAACCGACCTAAGCTATGCTGCTACTTGGTCGTTGATAACAGTCTAATTTTTGTTATGGAAAGTTCTGTAAGCGCGGGGTAATTTGTACAAAGCCACTGCGGTATAGCCGGTATAGTAGCTTATTTGAGCGTTCGCTCATAAGTCATATTGAGTAACTTAGCTAAGTCCAAATAGCGTGGTTTATGAACAGACAATTCAATACTTCCGCCCTGCTCATTGTAACGAGCAACACCTTCCTTGTACCAAGCCGACAATGAAGGAGGCAAAATTTTGTCTGCCTGAACACCGAGCATCACCATAGCTTGCACAGGCATCGAAACCAGTACTATAGAGTAGAACAGCGCTATCGATAAACTTTGCGTTCCAGCCAGCCCAATCTGCAGCACAAATGTAAACACTGCTAACCCAGGCGCGACAGCATACACCAATCGTGCAACTTGAATGGTTTTATATTCAGAGAAATAATGGGCTAACTCCGCTCTTTTTGGCCAGAGCGACATGTATTGATAACCCAATTTGATTAGAGCTACTACACTTAGATTCATAGCTGTAAATGTAAACCAAAGTCCCGAAAAATTACAGTAAATAATAGAAAGTTATACTAACTGTCTCATTATTCGTGATATTTTGTTGTCGGGCACTCCGAATTACATCTGTTATCTTTAAAATTTATTCAGAAGTCGACATCAATGACAACACAGCCAAAATTTATCCTAGTAATTAACTGTGGCAGCTCTTCATTAAAATTTGCCTTGATTGACCCTGCCTCTAAACAACAACCCTTAACTGGCATTGCGCAATGTCTTAACAGCGACGAAGCTAATATCGTCATCAAGCACAATGGCGAAAAGCATCAAGACACCTTAGATGCGCCTTTTGGTCACAAAGAAGCATTAGCCAATCTAATTAACTATTTAACGCAAGCTCAACTCATTGATGTCATTGCCGCGATTGGCCATCGTGTCGTCCACGCTGGTGAATGCTATCAGTTACCTACCTTGATTGATAACAAAGTGATGGCTATTTTAGAGGAGTTATGCACGTTAGCGCCATTACACAACCCAGCTAATATTATTGGGATTGAAGCAGCACGCGTTGCGTTCGAAGCACTTCCTCAAGTCGCAGTATTTGACACCGCTTTTCATCAAACGATGCCAGAGAAAGCTTACACTTACGCTCTACCAAGAAATCTTTATTCAGAACACGGTGTGAGAAAATATGGCTTCCACGGGACGAGTCATTACTATGTCAGCCGTCAAGCGGCGGATTACTTAAATAAAAACATTGACGATACGAGTGTCATTACCGCCCACCTTGGTAATGGCTGCAGTATTACCGCAATCGAAAATGGCGAAAGTCGCGATACCAGCATGGGCTTTACCCCATTAGCGGGTGTCGCTATGGGCACGCGCTGTGGTGATATTGATCCCGGTATTATTTTCCACTTACTCAAAAATTTAAATTACAGCACAGAAGCCGTGGATAAGTTGCTGAACAAAGAAAGTGGACTGCTTGGCATTTCTGAGATTAGCAATGATTGTCGAACGCTCGAAGAGCAGGCACTTGAACAAAACAACCCTCAAGCCAAACTGGCACTGGATGTATTTTGTTTCTCAATAGCTAAAGCTATTGCTGCGATGACAACCAGCTTGTCAAAACTTGATGCGGTTATATTTACTGGCGGCATTGGTGAAAACTCTAGTTACGTGCGTGAAGAAGTTATAAAGCAATTATCGTTACTGCAACTATCTTTGGATGACGCTGCAAACGAAAAAACGATTCGCGGACAAGCAGGCAATATTGCAAGCGATAACTCGCCAGCAGTACTGGTGATACCAACCGATGAGGAATGGGTTATCGCAAGCCAAACTTTAGCACTTATTAAGGGGTAAATTATGTCTCATCAAGTAATGCTCACACCTGTAGGTTTTGGTGTCGGCCTGAGTAGTGTAGTTCATGGTTTATTTCACGCCTGCCAGCAAAACGGTCTCGATGTAGTCATTTATAAACCTATTTCGCAGCCCTCTCGCAATAGAAGACGCCCCGTCAAAGCAGATAGTTACAATGAGTCTAATCTGTCGCTTCCACTATCATACGTAGAAGAAAAAATGGGCGACGGCGAAATGGAAATCGTACTTGAAAAGATTGTTGAAAACTTTTCCACATTAACGGAAATGCACGATATCGTTATTGTAGAAGGTTTATTACCAACAACTCGCCAACCCTATGTAGGTCGTATAAATCGAGACGTAGCTCAAGCGCTTTCTATCGACTTAGTGCTCGTTGCCGCGCCTGATAACGACAGTCTAGAAGAATTCGAAGATCGTTTAGAAGTATCAGCAGAGACTTATGGTGGTACCAAGAACAGACGGTTAATCGGCTGTATTATCAATAAAGCAAACTCTCCAGACAAAGATGAATACGGCTTATTGCCTGTTGAGAATGAATTAGCCGACCCTGTCGACTTAGCGGTATGGCAAACACTTTCAATTTTTAGAAGTCCAAGTTTTAAATTACTTGGCACCATTCCTTGGGAACATGACTTAATTGCTCCACGAGTTAAGGATATCGCCGAATACCTTGATGCTGAAATTATCAACGAAGGTGATTTGGAACATAGACGTATCCGTTCTGTTAGCTTCTGTGCTCGTTCAGTGGATAATATTGTTAGCCATTTAGCGCCTGGACGACTCATTGTGACACCCGGTGACCGAGCAGATATTATTATTGCGACTTGTCTATCAGCGCTTAACGGTACCAAAGTTGGTGCTCTGCTGCTAACGACAGGTTACAAGCCCAATGAACAAGTACTTTCTTTATGTAAACAAGCACTTGATGCTGGCCTCCCTGTATTATCTGTTAAGTCTGACACATGGACTACGTCGCGCTATATCATGAGCTTCAATCCTGAGATTCCAGAGGATGATGATCAACGTTTAGAGCGGGTTAAACAATTCGTTGCCGACCATTTGAATCAAGATTGGCTTACACTATTCACACAAAGTGCAGAGCGCAGTAACTTATTGTCTCCGCCTGCATTTAGGCACAAACTCACTGTACTCGCCCGCAATGCAGACAAGCTTATCGTGTTACCTGAAGGTACAGATATCCGTACCATAAAAGCAGCGGCAATTTGTGCGGAACGAAAGATTGCACGCTGTCAGCTACTTGGTGACAAAAATGAAATTCTGCTTATTGCGGAACAACAAGGTATCAATTTGCCACCAGGGCTATTAATAACTGATCCAAGTGAAATCATCGAGAATTACGTCAACCCCATGGTTGAACTGAGAAAGCACAAAGGACTTACCGATGTTGTTGCTCGCGAAGAACTAAAAGATAATGTCGTGCTAGGTACTATGATGCTGCAGTTAGGCCAAGTTGATGGCTTAGTATCAGGCGCAGTCAATACAACGGCAAATACCATTAGGCCAGCGCTACAGCTTGTCAAAACTGCACCGGGAAGCAGCTTAGTGTCGTCAGTGTTCTTCATGCTACTTCCTGACCAAGTACTGGTGTACGGTGATTGTGCGATCAATCCTGATCCAACAGCGGAGCAGCTTGCAGACATTGCTATTCAATCAGCCGATTCTGCAACGCAATTCGGTATTGATGCAAAAGTCGCTATGATCAGTTATAGCACGGGCGCTTCAGGCTCTGGTGCAGACGTAGAGAAAGTTGCCGCTGCAACGAAGTTAGCTCAAGATAAACGCCCAGACCTCGTAATAGACGGTCCGCTTCAATACGACGCTGCGATAATGGAAAACGTTGCTCGCAAAAAAGCCCCTAATAGCCCAGTGGCAGGTAAAGCTACGGTGTTTATTTTCCCAGATTTAAATACTGGTAACACAACCTACAAGGCGGTTCAGCGTTCAGCGGACCTCATTAGCATCGGCCCTATGTTGCAAGGCATGGCTAAACCTGTGAATGATTTATCTCGTGGCGCTTTAGTAGACGATATCGTTTATACCATCGCACTCACCGCTATACAGACTAATACATAAAGCCAAGCTCCACCTACCCTAAATGCGCTAGTTTTAGCTATCTTTTACTTTGCTAGCGCACATATGTTATCAATATCTAGTATTTTTAAAGCGTTTGACACTTCTTTTGCTCTAATCACAAGTGACAAAAAACAAGCCAATGATTTTTCCTTTATATTTTAACAAGATGCAAACATAGACAATGCTTACTAACAAAGATATCCACAATTTTTGTGGATATCATTTCTCTTGTTAATATAGTTACTTGCCTGTTTAAAGGGCTTTTACCGCCTTGTTTAGCTATAAAAAACTAGATGTTCACCATATAAATTATGCTAAAGAACCAAAAACACTACTTTTGCAAGAAAACAATTAACAAACAAAGTGCTTAGGTTAGAGATTGTGTTAAAAACTTGCTAAGATGCTGTACATCAAACAAGGACAGCGGAGCCTCTAAGATGAATACAGCAACAACTCAATCTTTAGCGTTACAATTACTCAAGCCTACATTCGCTATTCACAGCTTAGCAGCTAACAGTGCTATACCGTCAGAAGCGCTCTCAGCACCAATATTTTTCTTGGCAAAAACACACGGTGAAGTATCCATTGTGCTGCCTGAAGATATTGCCATTGAAAGTGAGGATGTTGAACGAGATTGGCGAGCGTTAGAAGTAGTAGGCCCGCTAGATTTCAGCCTTACTGGTATTCTGTCGAGAATATCTTCCATCTTGGCCAATGAAAATATTAGCATCTTTGCGATATCTACCTTCGATACGGATTATATCTTGGTGAAACAAAACAATATCGACAACGCAATAGATGCCTTAAGCGCCAACCAGTACAAAATAACAAGAGATTAATATGACAACTTTATACGGTATCTCCAATTGTGACACAGTAAAAAAAGCACGTAAGTGGCTAGAGCAAGAAAACATCAGTTATCAGTTTCATGACTTCCGTAAAGACGGTTTTGACCAAGCGCTTTTAGAGAACTTTTTAACAACCTTAGGATGGGAAGAGTTACTGAATAAGCGCAGCACAAGCTTTCGCAATTTAGATGACAGTATTAAGCAGAATCTCAGCGAACAAACGGCAAAAGAAGCAATGTTGGCCGAGCCTACATTGATAAAACGCCCAGTTTTAGTAACAGATTCAGTTAAGCAGGTAGGCTTCAAAGCTGATCAGTACGCAACTTTATTTAAGTAAGCATTCAAGTAAATATGATGCATGACGTTATAGCACTAGCCCAAGATCTCATTTTCAGAGAGTCGGTAACACCAGAAGATGCTGGCTGTCAAAAGTTGATTACATCGAAACTTTCTGCAGTCGGTTTTGACATTGAGTCGATGGTGTTTGAAGACACCACCAACATGTGGGCACGCCGAGGTAGTCAGCAACCTGTATTTTGTTTTGCAGGTCACACAGATGTCGTCCCCCCAGGCGACCTTGCACTTTGGAACACGCCTCCATTTGAGCCTGTTATCCATAACGGCATGCTATACGGGCGTGGTGCAGCAGACATGAAAGGCAGCCTTGCCGCCATGCTAGTTGCCACAGAGCGATTTGTTAAAGATTACCCGAACCACAAAGGCTCTATTTGCTACCTGATAACTAGTGATGAAGAAGGCCCATTTATCAACGGCACAACGCGTGTTGTCGATACACTTGAAGCCAGAAACGAAAAAATCGATCACTGTATTGTTGGTGAGCCATCGAGCTCCCATCTTGTTGGAGACGTGATTAAAAATGGGCGTAGAGGCTCGATATCTGGTGAGCTAATGATTAAAGGTAAGCAAGGTCATGTCGCCTACCCTGACCACGTTAAAAACCCGATACATTTGGCAGCGCCAGCACTTGCCGAACTCAGTCAGATCATGTGGGACAGTGGTAATGATTATTTCCCACCGACTAGCTTTCAGTTAACGAATGTCCATTCAGGTACAGGGGCAACTAATGTTGTACCTGCCAGCTTTACAGCACTTTTTAATTTGCGTTACAGCACCGAACTCAACGATGACGTCATTATTAAGAAAGTTGAAGAAGTACTGAAAAGACATCAACTAGATTTTGACATTAAGTGGACGTTCAACGGCAAGCCGTTTATTACAGAGCCAGGTACGCTGCTAGATAGTGCACTTGCTGCTATCTCGCAAGTAACAGGTCGAAAAGCAACACTTTCAACTTCTGGCGGCACGTCAGATGGGCGATTTATCGCTCCAACAGGTGCCGAAGTGATCGAGCTAGGCCCTTGTAACGCAACCATTCATCAAATTAATGAATGTGTAAGCTGTGACGATTTAATCGACTTAACTGAAATTTACTACCAAACCTTGGTTAATATTTTATGCTAAGCGACGCTGCTGCTTTAATTACGGGTCGAACAGACCAACATATTGAGTCGATAAATGAAAGACACGGTATGCACAAAGTAGCACTGCCAGCATTTCTAAAACTTCAGCAGAAAGCAAAATTAGATGGATTTGACCTTTCCTTAGTCAGCAGTTTTCGATCTTTTGACCGGCAGCTAGCAATATGGAATCGCAAATACACCGGACAAGCAACTGTACTGGATATCAACGAACAACCCGTCAATCTAGATGATCTTAGCGAACTCGATAAGATACAGGCGATTATGTTGTTTTCTGCCCTACCCGGCGCTAGTCGCCACCACTGGGGAACCGATATAGATGTTTATGCCCCAAACCTGCTCCCTCAGGGGCAAAGCTTGCAGCTTGAGGTTTGGGAGTATCAAGAAGGCGGGCCTATGCATCCGCTTTCGATCTGGCTCAACGAAAACGCAAAGTCATGCGGCTTTTTCCGCCCGTACGATTGCTTCCGAGGTGGTGTTAGTGAAGAACCCTGGCATCTGTCATTCGCCCCGGTGGCAAACGGTCTTCAAGCAGCATTAAGTGAAGAAATAATAGAAGAAACGATAGAAACCGCGACGATTGAAGGTAAAGATGCGATAATAGCGAATCTGTCAAATTTATTCTCAACGTTTATTACCAATGTAGGAGTTTTCCCCAATGAGTGATTCTTTTATTGTCATTGCGATTATTATTGCGGTGGTAATGTACATCATTGGCAGTTTTAGCACTGTACAGAAGTCGGCGAAGAAGCCCCTGCGCAAGCAAGGCTTGAATGACTTAAAAGAAACTTTACCTCGCACTCATAAAGCACAGAGCGACCAGAAGTTACCGACATATACTAATAAGCCACGCTAAAGCACAGAGTACTTTCTCCGTGCATATTTCTTGCTGCAAATTTATGAAAGAATTTAGAAATAAAAAAGCGCCTATAAGGCGCTTTTTTTATCTAATTTAATCTAGAGCGTGTTGATCTTTGCGGTATGAAAAGTAAACAGCATTTGGGTCGGTTATAATGATTTCGCCAAAAAACAATTTAACTTTCCCAAATGCCGAGACTAATGCTAACAGATGACAGCTGGAAACTGCTATCCAGAAT